>JAKLHG010000025.1 GCA_022710255.1 Candidatus Hydrogenedentota bacterium | reverse complement strand
TTCGCGAATGCCGCGCTATTTCCGCAGGAAACGACCCGTGTAACAGGCACAAACGTCTATGCGACCCGGGAACCGGACGAGCCGGAACATGCAGGCGTATCGGGGGGCGCATCCCTGTGGTGGCGCTGGACCGCCCCTTTTTCGGGGATGGTACTTGTCAGCACCCAGGGCAGCACCATTGACACCTTGCTGGCGATCTATACAGGGGATTCGCTTGTCAATCTCCGTGTAGCAGCCTCCAATGATGATATGCCGTATTCGAGGCAAAGCCAGGTCAGTTTGCCCGCAATTCAGGATACTGTTTACTATATCGCAGTTGACGGTTACCGCGGGGAGCAGGGCGGAATCACTTTGGAGGTGACACCGTCGCTGGTAGTCACACCCGTCACACGCACCGTCGCCGGGGACAATGGAACCACCACGTTTACCATCCAAACCATCGCTTCCTGGACCGCAGTCTCGGACCAGGCCTGGGCGTTGTTGGATACCACGTCAGGAAAGGGCGACCAGGAGCTGACGGTCATTTATACTGCAAACAGCGGCGAGGAACGTAATGCCACGATTACAATAACCGGACAGGGCACAAGTCCCCCGTGGACGGCAGCCATGGTAATCCAACAGGCGGACCTGATGCCCTGCTGTTGCGTACCGGGAACACAAAGACATGTTATGCCAACCTTGCGCCACCTGCTGGGAGATGGTTTGCTGCTGGGACTGGCCTTTGCCGGATTGTGGGCAGGTTCCTTTCCGGAACGCACCCGCTTTCGCCCGTAGCCTTCAGCGATATTCCTGTATTACCGACGGTAACCGGACAACAAACCAATGCGGTACAAAGGCAATCTACCAAATCTCCATGTCCCTGTATTTCATATTGTTTCCGGGGTACGGCGCTTTGACTCCGCCCCGGACTCCCTGTACAATGGACGCGCCCAAACACCACCCGTGCCCCGGAGCAACCTGACCGGAATGGCACGCGCATGGCATTTTAGTGGGAAAAAGGGCGGAGGTACCGCCCGGCTCCGGGAAACCGATAAGGAACACCATATACTATGAGACTTCTCCGCTTGGGTGTTATTGGCGCAGGCCATCTGGGATATCATCATGCGCGTATTTACCACGCCATGGAGGGTGTCGCGCTGGCGGGAGTCGCAGATACCGCCTCCGCAGCGCGCGACCGCGCCAAACGGGATTTCGGTGTTCCTGTCTTTGAATGCTTTGAAGGCTTGTTATCCGCAGGGGTGGACGCCGTTTCCATCGTAACGCCCACCATGACGCATGCGCCCCTCACGCTGGCCTGTCTTGAGCACGGGGTCCATGTGCTGGTGGAAAAGCCGATTGCACCTGCCCTGCCTGAGGCCAGGGTTATGGTAGAGGCCGCAAACCATAGCGGGCGCGTCCTCCAGGTAGGCCATATTGAACGTTTCAACGGGGCCGTCATGGCGCTGTTCAACGCAAGCCTGCGCCCCATGTTTATTGAATGCCATCGTTTGAGCCCCTTTCCCGGACGTAACTGCGATGTAAGCGTGGTATTGGACCTGATGATTCATGACCTGGACCTGGTACTCAAGATGGCCGGTTCGGAAATTGTGCAGTTGGACGCTTCGGGTGTGCCGGTCTTCTCCGAGCAGGAGGATATCGCAAACACGCGGATTCGCTTCGCTTCCGGCTGCGTCGCAAATCTGACCAGCAGCCGGGTGTCACTGGAATCGATGCGCAAGATACGTATATTCGATCCGGAGGCCTACGTATCCACCAATTACAGCGCCCAGGAGGTGCAGGTTTACCGCAAGAAACCCGGGCCATTGCCGAAATCCGGCAATCCCATGGAACACATCACCGTGACCTCCCTCCCTGTTCGGAAGGAGGAACCGTTGAAACTGGAGCTGGAAGCCTTTTTGGAGGCGGTGCGCGGCAACAAGCGCCCGGAGGTTTCCGGGGAAGACGGCCTGCGCGCACTGGAAGTATCCTGGCGTGTCCTGAACGCCATACGGGAAACAAGATGAAGCACCTTTTCTTTATCGCTGGTGAGGCGTCAGGAGACATGCACGGCGCGAACCTAATCCAGGCCTTGCGGGAAGCGGAACCGGAGATCCGGTGCTCGGGGCTGGGCGGGCAACGCATGGCCGGCGCCGGCATGGAACTGCTTTACGATCTGGCCGGCGATGCCATCATGGGGTTTGTGGAGGTACTGCGCAAGGGGCGTTTCCTGCGCAGATTATTCCTTGATACAGTGGCAAAGGTGCATGAGGAACGCCCGGACTGCGTAATATTGATTGACTACCCCGGTTTTAACATCCGCTTCGCGGAAGCCATACATGCCTTGGGCATCCCCATTGTTTACTATATTAGCCCCCAGGTATGGGCATGGAAGCGTGGGCGTTTGGACCGGCTCGCACGACTCGTCACCCGAATGCTGGTCATCTTCCCCTTCGAAGAGGCCCTTTATCGAGACAAAGGGGTGGATTGTGTCTATGTGGGACATCCCCTCCTGGATGAGATTGACAAGTACTGCGCGATGAAGGCGCCCGCTGAAGCGATGCAAGTCGCCTTGCTGCCGGGAAGCCGCGCCCAGGAAATTCAGCGCATTGCCCCCATACTGGCCGAAGTCGCCCGTGACCTTCTGGTGTTGCATCCCGGGGCGCGGTTTCTCTCTCCCTGCATTAGCGAAGTGCGGGCGGAACAGGCCCGGGAATTCCTGGGAACCCTGCCGGTGGAGTTTCTGGTGGGCGGTATGTATGATGTTCTGTCCCGGGCTCGGTGCGCCCTGGTCGCTTCCGGAACGGCCACCCTTGAAACAGCCTTGTTCGGAGTTCCCATGTGCATTGTGTACCGGGTCAACCCCATCAGTTATTGGCTGGCCCGTGCGCTTGTACACATCCGTTTTATCGGGATTGTAAATATCCTTGCGGAACGCGAAATCGTGCCCGAATTCATACAGGGCCGGGCAACGGCAAATAAAATTACGCCGGTCCTTCAGGCGCTTATTGAAGAAACCGAAACACGCCACCATATGCTCGCCGATTTTCAAGAATTAAAACGCAGGCTGGGCGGTCCCGGCGCGTCACGGCGCGCCGCAGGAGAAATCCTCCGAATATTTCCCCGTACCCCGATGGACTTCTGATGCTATTCCCCTTTATCACTATCTTCATCCTTTCTGCTATACTTTCACTAATCGGGGCACTATTCAACCCGATATGCTGATACCCGCTTACGTGCCAAGATGCAGCGGAACGGGGATGGCGACACGCGTTCATCAAAGGGTAAGTGCAGCTGCTGTCCAAAGGAAAACGGGGAAGGACAACCTTTGTTCACCAGCGATGAACCTGCCCCGAGTGGCGCAATGTGTATACAATGGTATATGTGCCTGAAAAGCGGGCTTTTTTTAACCGGGCCGGCCTCTTACAGTCCCCCGTAAACACCACAAAGAATAATAATGTCACACGAAACAGTCTATATCACAGCCGAAGGGCTGGAAAAAATGAAATCGGAACTGGCAGCCCTTTGTCAGCGGCGCATCGTTGTAGCCGCCGCCATCGAGCATGCCCGAAGCTTGGGCGACCTGAGCGAGAACGCCGAGTATCACGCCTCCAAAGAGGAGCAGGCCATGGTGCATGCCAAAATACGCAACCTGGAAGACCAGGTCGCGCGCGCCGTGGTGTTGGACAATCAGGACCGGAACACGGACAAAGCGTTTCTGGGAGCCACGGTACGCACACTGAACCTGAAAAACAATAGTGAAATTACATTCATGCTCGTCGGTCCCGCAGAAGCCGATATCCTGGCCGGCAAGATATCCATTCAGTCGCCTGTCGGCAAGGCGCTGCTCGGAAAAGGCCTCGGCGAAGAAGTAACGGCGCAGACACCTGCGGGCACCATGCAGTATAAGATTTTGGAAATAACCTATTGACCGCCACAGACCGGTATTCATGCACCAGGTCCGGGCAACGCGAGACCATACCCTCCAGAACGGAGTTGTGACAAGCAACGGGTTGATTCGCGTTTTACGGGGTGCTCTCGACAGTTGACACGTAGAGACAGGCTGGAACGCCACGGATGCTGCGGACCGGTCCCGTATTGTTGTCCCGGGGCGTATTTTCTATAACCCAAACGGTATCCACAATGCCCAAGCGAACTGACATCCGGAAAATCATGCTTATTGGAAGCGGGCCGATCGTGATCGGCCAGGCCTGCGAATTTGACTATAGCGGCACCCAGGCTTGCAAGGCCCTGAGGGAAGAAGGCTATTCGGTGGTCTTGATCAACAGCAATCCCGCGACCATCATGACTGACCCGGACACTGCGGAGCGAGTATATATTGAACCGCTTACCGTTCCCTTTCTGGAACGGATCATCGAGCGGGAACGCCCCGACGCACTTTTACCCACGGTAGGCGGCCAAACCGGGCTGAACCTGGCCGTCGCCCTTGCGGAAAACGGCGTTCTACATAAGTATGGCTGCGAACTCATTGGCGCGAAACTCGGCGCCATAAAAAAAGCGGAGGACCGCGGGCTATTCAAAGAAGCCATGGAACGGATCGGCCTCGACGTGCCCCGCAGCCAGGTGGTTCATTCCCTTGAAGAGGCCCATGTTTTTGGCGAACAGGTCAGATATGCCGCGGTTATACGCCCGGCCTTTACCCTGGGCGGTACCGGCGCTGGCCTTTCCTTTAATAAGGATGAATACCTGCACGCCGTCAAATACGGACTGGACGCCAGCCCTGTAACGGAAGTCCTCATTGAAGAATCCGTAATCGGCTGGAAGGAATATGAGCTGGAGGTCATGCGTGATCTCCATGACAACGTAGTTATCGTCTGCTCCATTGAAAACCTGGATGCGATGGGTGTCCACACCGGAGACAGCATCACAGTAGCGCCGGCCCAAACGCTCACCGACCGGGAATACCAGCGAATGCGCGACGCCTCCGTGGCTATCATGCGCGAGATAGGCGTGGACACGGGCGGTTCCAACGTGCAATTTGCCGTTTGCCCGAAAACAGGGCGCATGACCGTCATTGAAATGAACCCGCGCGTTTCACGCAGTTCAGCACTGGCATCGAAAGCCACCGGATTCCCCATCGCCAAGATCGCCGCTAAACTCGCCGTTGGGTATTCCCTTGACGAGATACGCAACGACATTACCCGCGAAACACCTGCATCCTTCGAGCCGAGCATTGACTACGTGGTCACCAAAATACCCCGCTGGGCCTTTGAAAAGTTCCCCGGCGCGCAGGACACGCTGACGGTACAGATGAAAAGTGTCGGCGAAGTCATGAGCATCGGGCGCACGTTCAAAGAATCCCTGCAAAAGGCCATTCGCGGCCTGGAAATCGGGCGTTTCGGACTGGGTTGCGACGGCAGGAACAAACAGGAAGCCTCAGCCAGTGTGGAGTCGCTGCTGGAAAGCATGAAGACACCGAGCCGCAATCGCATCTTTCAGGCGGCCGAAGCCTTGCGCAAAAACGTCACCGTGGAGCAAATCCATGAGGCGACCGGGTATGATCCTTGGTTCATAGGCCAACTGCGTGAGATTGTGGAGGCGGAGAATGCCCTGCGCACCTTGTCCAATCCGAACGCGGCACAACTGCGCCACGCTAAGCAAATGGGTTTTTCCGATGTGCAGCTCGCGGTCCTCTGGGGACAAACGGAAGAGCAGGTGCGCGCCATGCGTATCAAGATGGGGGTGACGCCCGGCTACCGGTTGGTGGACACCTGCGCCGCAGAATTCGAGGCATACACGCCTTACTATTACTCCTCCTACGACGGGGAAGATGAAGTGTGCCTCGGCGACAAGGAGCGTATTGTCATCCTGGGCGGGGGACCGAACCGTATCGGCCAGGGCATTGAATTCGACTATTGCTGCGTGCACGCCGCTTCCGCACTTAAAGCGGACGGCTATGAAACCGTTATGGTCAACTGCAACCCGGAGACAGTCTCCACGGACTATGACACTTCTGACCGCCTGTTTTTCGAGCCGGTAACCTTTGAAGATGTCATGAACATCATTGACCGCATCCGGCCCAAGGGCGTTATTGTGCAGTTCGGCGGACAAACGCCATTGAACCTTGCCGAACGTCTCGAAAAGGCCGGTGCGCCCATCATCGGTACTTCGCCGGACAGCATTGCCCGCGCGGAAGACCGGGAACGTTTCCGTGCCGTGGTGGAGCAATTGAATCTGCTGCAGCCGGACAATGACGTGGCCGTTTCCTTCGAACAGGCAGCGGCGATCGCGGAACGCATCAGCTATCCCGTGGTGGTGCGCCCCTCCTTTGTGCTCGGCGGTCGTGCCATGGAAATCGTCTATGACCGGCGCGCCCTCGAACGCTATATGGCAGGCGCCGTTGAAGCTTCGCCGGAACGCCCCATCCTCATAGACAAGTTTCTGGAAGCTGCCGTTGAAATGGACGTGGACGCCATCAGCGACGGGAAGACCGTGGTTGTGGCGGGCATCATGCAGCATATCGAGGAGGCGGGCATACACTCCGGCGACAGCGCGTGCATTTTACCCCCCTATCAGCTGCCCCCCGCAATTCTCGCCGAAATCAAAGCACAGACGCGCGCCCTGGCCGGAGCCCTGGATGTGATCGGCCTCATGAACATCCAGTACGCCATTCGCGAGAATGAGATATATCTGCTCGAAGTAAACCCGCGCGCCTCACGCACCATCCCCTTTGTCAGCAAGGCCATCGGCGTCCCGCTGGCCAAACTGGCCGCCCGTGTCATGGCCGGCCAGACCCTTGAGGCGCTGAACTTTCAGCAGGACCCGGTACCTCTCTATGTATGCGCCAAGGAAGTGGTCCTTCCTTTTATCAAGTTTCCCGGTGTTGACATTCTGCTCGGCCCTGAAATGCGCAGCACGGGGGAAGTCATGGGGGTGGATGCGGACATGGGCATGGCCTTTGCCAAAAGCCAGATGGCCGCAGGAGGCACGCTTCCGGCAAAGGGAACCGTCTTCCTCAGCGTGAATGATCGCGACAAGGCCAGGCTCACCGATATCGCATCAGGCCTGCACCGTCTCGGGTTTAAATTTGTGGCCACCCGGGGTACGGCCGCGTGCCTGCGCAACCTATCCATTCCCGCCGAAGAAGTGTATAAGGTGGGCGAAGGACGGCCGAACATTGTCGACCGCATCATCAACGGGGATATCGCATGGATTATCAACACGCCGCTCGGTATGGACACCAAGGAGGATGAACGCGCCATCCGCCGCACCGCACTGGAGCGCAATCTGCCCATCATGACGACCCTTGCGGCCGCCCGCGCGGGAATCGCAGCCATTGAACGCATGCGCGTGAGTGAACCGCAGCTGCTGTCTTTGCAGGAATACCATGCGCTCAACAGAACCCCCTGACCCCGCCGGACAAGCGGCTTCAGGTTGTCAGCCCCTCACCCCCACGCGCGGGGGTACGTCGAACCTGCACAGGACCGGCATATGGTCCGAGTATTTTATGGGGCAAACGCTGAAACTACGCACTTGTATCTCCGGGCTGTGCAGGATGAAATCCAGCTGGCGCCGGGGCGTAATGCTTGGAAAGGTGGGCAAACCGTTCACATTGGCGTTTTGGAGATTCGTGGCCTCCAGGAACAACTCAAGTTCATAGTCCCCCCAAAATACATTGAAATCACCCGCGACAATCAAGGGTTTATTTACCGATTTGAAAAGATGCAACAGGTCGCTCAGCTGGTGTTGACGGTGCCGGAATTTGAGCGACAAATGCACCAGAAAGATAACGAAAGTATCGAACTCGAGTTCGATGACCAGTTTCTTGATGCCCGCTTTGAAAAAATGAAACTGCCGCGCCATGATAGCCTGGTTGGTGATGAACGCATTTCCCTGGCTCTTCAGCACCGGCATGCGCCTGACCAGGGAGTCTTCGCCGTACTTGCTCGCGTATACATGGGCGTAACCGAGTTCCTGCGCAATCCATTGCGCCTGGTTGACCTTCCGTGAACGATAGGAACCCTCATCCACTTCGATAAGCCCTATGATGTCGGGCTTTTCCCGTTTTATAAAGCTGAGGATGCGTTCCGTGTTCCTGCCGCTGGGAAGGAAATACCCCGTAAAGGGCAAGGGCATGTGGTAGCCTACACCTGTCCCGGTCCCGTATCGAATATTATACAGAAGAAATTTTACCGTGGCGTCAGGCGCCTCGGGATTCTTGCGTGTCATTGCGTTTACCCGGTTGTCAAATCGATCACTAGGGAACGTGAAAAAGCATACACCAAAGACACTAATCCCCGCAACCGTGCCACGACAGTTGCGGGGATCGCTTACATGTCTTCAGTAAATAAACTGTACTCGCTTAGAAGGCAATTTCCGTTTCCAGGAAGACGTAATCATAATCGTCTTCACTGTTTCCGGGCCAGAAATTGAGGCCGTTGTCCGCGATAAGGGCGGCATCCAGACCATCCTGACCGAAGAAGTGGGAATAGCCCGCGCGCACAACCAGGTCTTCACTGTATTGGTAATCGGCATAGAGACCGACTTCCCAACCCAGATCGTCGCCAACATTGCCGTATTCCTTTTCAACCTGATAGTACGAACCGACGACCTTCATTTCCAGAGCTTCCGTTACCAGGGCTTGCAGGCCGATGGTATAGGCCATCACATTGGAAAGGGCGGTCTGGTCGATGAACTCACTGTACTCCACATTGGAGAACAGGCGGTTGAACGGCATGGTGTAATCGTTGCTAAACAGACTGTAGTCGGGATCGCCGCCGCCAAAATAGGCGAACCGGGCGAAAATACGGGGCTGCCAGCTGGCATCGAAGGTATAGCCAACTTCGGCATTGATGGCAAACTCGTCAAAATCAACATCCGCGCTGCCAAAGGGAAGGGGGCAAGCGGAAGGAACATCGTCAATGTCACCAAACTGGTAGGCGGCTTCAAGTTCGAAATCAAACCCGCCAATGACGCCGGATCCGCGGAGGCCAACAGTGTGCAGGTCGACGGTCGTGCCAGCGAGGACGTTTGCAAGCACGCCCTCATCGTCCCGCACAAACATCCAGTACGCGTCCAGTGTGACATCTTCGATGCCAAGGTAGCTGCCATAAACGGCATAGAAATCGACATCATCTTCACCGAAATCGCCGTAGTTTTCGGCCAACTTGGCCGCGATGGCGTCGATGGAAACCATGTCGTTCGCGAAGGTCAGGCGCAGGGCGTCAAAAGACTGGCCGGGAAATACGGCGCTGACATCTTTAACACCAACGAGGAACTGATTCCCCAGCGCCAACTCTTGACGGCCAACACGAGCCGTAAGGGGGCTGCCCCACAGATTCCGCGCTTCAATATAGGCCTGGTACAGGTCGATATTGTCTTCGCCGCGGAAATCATTGCCGCACAGATACCAGGAACGAAAATCTTCGCCCCAAATATCGTAGGAGTCGAGTTCGATGAAAGCGCTTACTTCCTGCGTAAAATCGGCTTTCACATTCAGGCGCGTGCGCTGTTCAATGAAGCTGTCATCGCCAATGCTGTCCATGCTGAAATAGTTGCCGCGAATACGGATGCTGCCGCCGATTTCCACGTTCTGCAATTCGGCTACCGCAACACCGCCGAGGCCGGCTATCAACGCGACCATAATTAGTGTTCTGAATTTCATTCTTGTAAACTCCTTGTATAAAGTAATTTTTTTCACCATTGCCGGGCGGAACATTCATCCCGCCCCCGCCTTCAGTAACGAAGGCAAGTTTCATCTTATATTGTCAAATTCACGAGATGGGTATCGAAGCGCCAGCATTAAACCACGTTAACCTCATCCCTCCTTTCTCATTTTGATTTGGCGCCCTATCGTGAAATCATTACCCGCACCGATTAACGATTTACAAAAGTCTTTGCTTCCGCTGAAAGTAAAAGACGTCCACTCGCGTTCACTTTCGGCTTCTTCCACACAAAACGAAGATGATTCCATCGTAAACACATACCACACGACAGTTGCATCTGCCGTGCCGACATAAGGAAGTCTCAGCCTTGGACAATCCCTCGGTACTCCGTGGCAAAAGGATACCATATTTATTCCGGCGTGTCAAATTCCACTCCAGCCGAAAAAGATGACGACCCTGGCACGCCCCATAGGACGAAGCACGCCTTTGAAACGCGCGACCGGGCCGGGCCGGGCGGACCGTATCCCGGCTGTCGCTCCTGATTTCAGAATCACCAGCCATTCACGATCGGACCTCTCCAACGGTTATAATAGCAGGTGAATAAACGCTGTCCGGGCGCATGTTATGTGAAAAGGTTCACAAGGAGACAGGTTGATATGAGAAAAACCATTGGCATAGGTGTCATCGCTGCCTGCATTATCTCCCTGGGATGCGTCATCAGCAAGGAACATCAGACAATCCCTCCTCCTGCCCAAGATCTGCGTCACATCGCAAAACAGGCCAGGCAGGTGCTTGATTACGTGGAGGGAAAGACGAACACGCTTCCGGGTATGATGGAAGCGCCTCAACCAGTATCGGGATTACATCATTTCTTGAATATAATTGCCCCGATGCAATGCGCATGGGCGGAGACCCGGGATGCGGTCTTTTCACCGCCGATGACCGAAGCCGCCGTCCGGATGCGCGAACGCAATAAAACGGTCAGCACCTTAAAGCGAGCGGGGTGCCTGGGCGAATCCAACCGGGGGTTGGTGGAACTGCGGGAATGCGACACGACCCGGGATGCGGAAGAAATGAACGCGTCCCAAAAAACCGTGGCTGAAGAAAACAAGGACCGGACCCTGCTTTACAATGAAATTGCAAGATTGAACAAAGACCTTCCCGAAGTGAACGTGGCGAAAATACAGTCCATCTATGCCATGGAACGCCTGCGCCGCAGCCACACGGGAGAGGCGTTTCAATTACCCTCCGGCACGGATTTTGACACCATCAAAGCGACCTCCCTGGGACGGAAACTGGGCAGTGAATGCCTCCCCGGGACATGGGTAACCATTCCCTGAACACAGAAAGCCAAATCAAACCCCGCCCCTAAACCCCGACGCCGGGCATGGCCCGCGTTTCACCAACGCCCTGCGTCACGGATTCACTCCACGGACTCCAAAAGCGATGAGGGCAAGCGCCAGTCCCAAACCCGCGCTAATCAGGCACATCTTTCTTCCCGACGGTCCGTCCTCCACTTGCAGGCCGAACAAAGACCATACGGAGGCGCCCAAGGCAAGAAACATCACGCTATAGGAAATCCAGGGCTGGTATCCGCGCAAACCGATATTCAACAACACCGGAAGAATAAATATCGCGGCAAGCAGGTTGCACATAATGCCGTCAACCCACATGGGCCTCGGTTTCGGTGAACTCCCCGTCAATGCGCTTGTGGTTATTCCTTCGTTGGTGGCGGGCCCGGGCCTTGTATCCTCCACGATTATCGTTCCACCGAAATCAGCGGGCTCCACGGGTGGTGCACCCCCGTTGTCCGCCTGCCCTGTTGCTGACGGTGGGATCTGTATTTCGCCCAGTTCCGCGGTGATGTCCTGAAAACTAAGCGATTCTTTGGACATTGTTTCATCCTTGCGACTGTGGTTCATCTTGTTATCGACTCCAGAATAGCCGCGACTCCACAGGTAGCCTCATTTGCGGCCCGTGCCCGAATAAAAACGCAAATCCCGCCAGGTGGCGGCAATATGACTTAGCAACGACCAGGGCCGCAGCGTCAGGCTCAATTCCGTGTTGGTGGTGTCCCAACACCGCGCGGTACACTGATCCACTTTGCGGCGCAGTTCGTGAAAGGCCGGATCCCGCCACAGAACATCAATCGGGGAGTCCTTTATAGAAAAAGAACTGTCCATATCGCAACAGGGCGCCACCTGCCCTGTGGGTCCGACAGCGCAGACGGCATACCCGGCATGACACGTAAAGGAACGGCGCCCCATTTGGTAAAAAGGAACAATACCGTCAAAGAACGCCGGGGATGTTGTGGATAGGGGGCTGTTCCTGCACCGCTTCTTCAGTCGGGTGATTTCTTCACGTAATTCCGGCAAATCGCTTTCAGAAAAAAGCAGTTCCTTGAATTCTTCTTCCGCCTTGTGACGGTGTAACAGGTTCATGTGTATTGGCGCGAATTTTATCTGCTGCACACCAAGGTGTTCCGCAAGGCCGACCATGGCTTCCATATTATGAAAATTCAAGCGCGTGATAAGACAGTTGATGCCCACCTGTATCTCTGGCGCCACATCACCAAGCAGTTGAATGGCGTCAATGGTGGCCTGAAACGTTCCCGACCCCCGTAGATATTCATGGGCGGCTGCGTCCGGACTGTCCAAAGAAATGGAAACTGCAGCGATGCCGGAATCACGCAATTTCACCGCACGCTCCCTGTTGATCAACAGGCCATTGGTACAGATATGCACCGCCATTCCCACGTCCGCGGCACACTGAATGATATCAAAAATATCCCGGCGCAACAGAGGTTCCCCCCCGCCGATGGAGATCAGGGTCGTTCCCAGTCGGGCGGACGCCGTTTCGATAAGGGCCTTGTAGTGACTGAACGTCAGTTCATCATCGACGGATGGCGCCGTCGGACGATCACATACCCCGCACATGCGGCAATGAAGATTACAGCGTTCTGTCACAAAAAGAAGGATGACAGGGAGGTACCGCGGGGGGCGTTGCAGATACCGGCTGATTATAACATTCGCACCGCGCCGGATGTTCGCTGCCACCAGCGACAATGCCGCCAGGTTGCGCTTATTTTTCACGGCTTTACTCACAGTATTCACTTTTCCTGCGGTACGCAAGGCGCTTTACCGCATGAAGCCAACCCGTTACTCGCCGACTGGCGCGACTTGCGGTTCCACAGTCAGAGAGCCGGTCTGGGCGGCATCAGCGGCACCATCAGCAACACCCGCCTCGGCAGACGTTGCGCCTTCACCTTCACCCTCTTCGGCCGGGAACAAATCCGGATGCGCCTCCTCCATACGTTCCAGGGCCTGTTCCGCCTTGGTGGCAACGGAGGATTCCGGAAATACCGTGGTCTGTTTGCGGTAAGCGGTAATGGCTTCCTGCGGGCGGTCAAGCGCCTCAAGCAGTTCACCTATGGTAAAGTGGGCACATCGGGCCACATAGGCGCCGGGCCATTTTGAAATCAAGTCCTCGTACGTTTTCAGCGCGTCTTCAAGACGGCCTTCATCCCGGGCAAGAAAAGCAAGCCCCTCCAGCGCCGGGGCGGCGAAATCACTGTCACCATACTCGGAGATGACCTTGTCAAAAGCCTGACGTGCCGTCTCTTTTTCCCCGGCTTCAATGGCCGTTTCCCCCATCATATACAGCACCTCCGGCGTCCACCGGCCCGCGCTTTCGCTGATGGCTTTATACTTTTCCAGACGAGGTTTTGCGTCTGCTTCAAGCGCTGCCTCCGCGTACTTGGTGGCCACTTCTTTTTCCTTTGCCACCGCATTGACCCGGATAAGAGCGCCTATCGCAAGGCAAATAAGGACGAAAATGGCCCCTGCCGCGTATAGCTTAATGTTTTCTTCCAGGTGCGCGAGAATCTTCTGCCATTCCGTCTTGGGTTCTTCCGGCACGAACAAGTGGCTTACGGACGTTGACTTTTTCTTGGGTCTTGCCATGGGGTTATTATTTCACTCCAACTTCGTTAGGTTGATATTTCCTGCACTCGCTGCGTCCACCCTCAACTTCATAACCCCGCCCCTCTTGGGGCGCGGCCAGCCAAGGAACCACCCGCACCTCAGCTTACCGGCCCCCATTCCGTGATTTGCCAGGTGTCTTTGTACCGTTGCATAAGAATAACCACCTGGCCCTGAAGATTCACCGGCGGGTATTGCTGGGAATTCGAGGCCTCTGCCCGGGTGCCAAAAGTGTCCACCACCCGTGCGCTGTCGCCCTGTACCTGGATGGAAGGGGTGGCGCGGGTTATATGAATGTCTCTGTACGTACGGAACAAGGTGTTCAAATCTTCGCTCAGCCCATTATAATCACGGCCGTCACGGTCCTTGTAGCCGCGTGACACATGGGCAAGCACCCGGTACACCTGGCGGTTTTCCATACCCCGTTGCACGTCCTCCAGAATCCGGGCTATTTTTTCCTCATCACTCATGACGATGCCGGTCATGCGGCCGATTTCCGCGGGAATTCGGGACTGACACGCCCCAAAAAAACACGCGGCCGCAAGGCCCATAATCGCCAGGTTGAAAGATCTAATCACGGGTTGGTTCCCGTCGCACTGTCCGGCACCAGGTTAAGCACAAGACGTTGTCCCCGAAACATTCCCAGCGGGCTCACCAAAACATCCAATTTCTTGCCTTCTTTTAGAAACAGTAACGCGGCGCTGCCTTCCTCTTGTTTGACATTGTCCAGACGCCACCCCGTATCGGGCGCATTATCAATATAAAATTGCGCCACTTCGTTCACGGAAGCCCGTATGGTGTACACCATGCGGCCGAATTGAAGATTCGAAGATTCGTATATATAGGAACGATCCAAATCTTCTTTGGCCTTTGCCGGCAACGGCACGTCCTTTATGCGCTGGTTGTTGGACAGCTGCAGCGCATCAGGCGGCTTGGGTGCCGGTGTTTTCACAGGCTCCACCTTGGTTTCGGCTTTCACTTCGGATTCCGTTTCTTCGAGGAGTTCCACCGGCGGCAAGGCTTCACGCTTCCATGGCATGGACTCACATCCCGACACCATGATCAACACCAAACCGGCAACCAGATACGTTGTCAACCTGCCCATAAATACCTCCTGAACAATTTAGTCCCCTTGGGATATCCGCAACATCAGCGGAAAAACCCTTCACACACGCACCTTTTATAAAGGGCCTGTTTGCGGGAGACGGATTAATCGGTGCACAATAGCATAGTGAATCCGGGCACTCGCTTTCAACCTGAGGGATTCACCTGAGGGATTCAGGTCTTCTCCCGCCCGTATCAGTGTGCATTATGCCCTTGGTTTTCACCTAAATCCGCACGTAAGGAATGGCAAGAGCGTAGAAGTGGCATCCTGCCGCTTCCATCGTGACTGCGGCCCGCATGTCCGTCTTGATGCAAAGCGGCAG
>JAKLHG010000249.1 GCA_022710255.1 Candidatus Hydrogenedentota bacterium | reverse complement strand
AATGCCGTGGAGGGCTGGATAAACGGGGCCAAACTGAACGAAGGGCAATCGGCCATGAAGGACTGGCGCCGCCTGCATCCACAGCTGGTCGAGGGCTTTCTGAAGCCAGGAAAAAATATTATCGCGATACAGGCGGAAAATACCGACGGGGCGGCCGGCTGGGTCGCCGCGCTGCGCGTGATGCTGCGCAACGGGGCGACTGTGGACCTGTACACGGACAAGACCTGGAAAAGTTTCGCGGACAATCCTGGTAAGGATTGGGCGGCTTCCGATTATAACGATAGCGCCTGGCGGCCGGCGAAAGAACTGGCAGCCTTCGGCGGAGCCCCTTGGGCGGAATCACAACCCAAGACGGCGCAGTTCAAGCCGGTGGCGCAATTGCGGCGCGTGTTCAAGGCCAAGGCAGGCGTGCGGCAGGCCACCTTGTACGCGTCGGCTCTTGGCTTGTATGCATTTCACGTGAATGGGGAACGCGTGGGTGCGGATTATTTCACCCCCGGGTGGACGGAATACCGTAACCGGGTGTATTACCAAACCTACGATGTTACCTCGCTGGTGCGCGCGGGGGCGGCCAATGCGCTGTGCGCGGAACTGGCGAACGGCTGGTACGCGGGCCACGTGGGGCTGAAAGGGTCAGAACTGTACGGGACAAAGCCGCGGCTGTTCGCGCAACTGGAACTGGAGTATGAAAATGGTACGCGTGAGGTGATCGCCACGGACGGAACGTGGCGCGCCACCACCGGCGAAATCCGGGGCGCGGACCTGCTTATGGGTGAAACAAGGGACAAGCGCCTCGCCCAGACGGGCTGGGCATTGCCCGAGTATGCGGATGCCGACTGGAGCGCCGTCGTTGTAGACATGCCGGAAATCATGCCCGCACGAATAGAGGCCTACCCGGGCGCGCCGGTGCGGCAGTTTGAAAGCCTGCCGGCCCTGACATTCACCGAACCGCAACCCGGGGTTTATGTGTATGACCTGGGCCAGAACATGGTGGGCTGGGCGCGCATCACGGTGCATGGTGAGGCGGGACAGCGCGTGCAAGTGCGGTACACGGAAATGCTTCAGGACAATGGGATGCCGTATACCGAGGCGTTACGCAGCGCCCAGGCGACGGATACCTATATTCTTGCCGGCAGCGGCGGGGAAACTCTGGAACCGGCATTCACCTTCCACGGGTTCCGGTACGTGGAGGTGCGCGGCATTGAGGCGCCCCTCCCGCTGGATGCCGTGACCGGCATTGTGCTGCACGCCGATGTGCCCATCACCGCCGAATTCGAGACCTCGAACCCGCTCCTGAACCAGCTGTTTCACAACATCACGTGGGGCCTGAAAGGCAACTACCTTGAAGCGCCGACAGATTGTCCCCAGCGGGATGAACGCCTGGGTTGGACCGGCGACGCGCAGTTCTTCATGCCGACGGCCTTGTACACAGCCGGCATCGGCGCGTTTTACACCAAGTGGCTGGTGGACCTCATAGAGGACGGCCAGCAGGAAAACGGCAGTTTCCCCCACGTGGCGCCGGACGTCAAACTGGGCGGCGGCGCGGTAGCCTGGGGCGATGCTGCCATGATTTGCCCTTGGCTCATCTATCAGTTTTACGGTGACACCCGTGTCATCGAAAAGCATTATGACAATCTGATAAGGGGCATGGATTTTCTGGAACAGACCAGCGAAAACCACATCCGCAAGGACCTGGGTTTCGGCGACTGGCTGAACCTGGGCGGCGGCGCCAAGGATGAAGTCATCTGCACCGCCTATTACGCTTACCTGGCCGATATTATGTCCCAGATGGCCGCGCTCATCGGGCGCAAAGACGCGGCGGAGCGCTATGCAACGCTGCACGGAAATATCCGGCAGGCGTTCATAGACAACTTCGTGGACGACACGGGGCGCATTCTTGAAAGCAGCCAGACCGGCTATGCGCTGGCGTTCGCCTTTGACCTCATCCCGGAAAACCTGCAGGAAGCCGCCGCCGGGCACTACATCAAGGAAATCGAGCGCTTCGACGGACACCTTGCGACAGGATTCATCGGCACGCCGCGTTTGCTACCCACTTTGAGCCTCGCCGGCCGGGACGATGTGGCCTACCGGCTGCTGATGAACACCACCTATCCCTCGTGGCTCTTCCAGGTAACCCTGGGCGCCACTACCATGTGGGAACGCTGGAACGGGTGGACCCCCGACAAGGGCTTCGCCGATTCCGGAATGAACTCGTTCAACCATTATGCTTTCGGGGCAGTGGGCGAGTGGCTGTACAGCCGGGTGGCGGGCATTCGCCCGGATGCTCCCGGTTTTGAAAAAATATATATCGAGCCGGTCCCCGGCGGCGGACTTACCTATGCCAGTATGAATTATCATTCCATACGCGGCCGCATTATTTCGTCCTGGCGCGTGGAAGGAGATTCTTTTCTACTTGACGTTGAGATTCCAGCAAACACTACGGCAACGGTATGCATCCCCACCCGGGACGCCGCATCCATTACCGAAGGCGGCAAAGCGCTTCCAGATGCGGGCATCCCCGTGGAAACAATGCAGGACGGCAGCATTTTGTGCCGACTGGGTTCAGGCAATTACCAGTTTCAAGCACTCACGCGCAAGTAACCTGAAGAGACCTTATGGACTGGACAGACTAACGCGGGAGTTACCCGCAACCCGGGAACCTTAAAGAAAAATCAAGCACCCGCCGTCATTCCCGCGAAAGCGGGAATCCAGTGGTCTAACACACAGATTACGGAAGTCTTCTGGATTCCAGTCTTTTTCTTGACTCGTACCTCATCAAGAAAAAACCCGAATGACGTGCGTTGATGTCTTTTGAGTAAATCAACTTCTTGTTTTTTATGGCGGCTGCGAGCCGACAAGCAACTACGCTTCGCCGGGACTTCGCTCGGAAGAAGTGGCACCTTTGGCACACTTTTCTTTTTATTGTAGTACTGGGAGCGCCGGCATCCCTGTCGGCAGTGATAATCATTTTGTCAAAAATGCCGGCAAGGATGCCGGCGCTCCCAGTACTTTCAAACTCATAATGAATTATCAGCAAAATAACCTTAAGCCACCAACCCTGCCACAGGAATGAACCGTCAGTGTCCTTCTTAAAAGCAGTCAGCCTGAGTTTGGTCGCCCTATCTGCGGCGGGGCTTGCACTCACCCTGTTTTCTTTCGGGATATGGCCCCTGGAAACGGCCTCTCTTTGGATTCCCGGGTATCTGCTGCTGGCGGTGGCGGGCGGCTGCGGATGCGCCCTGTCCCGAAGCGGAAGAGGGTTGGGACTGGCCGCGCTGTGTGCCGCCGCATCATTGGCCCTGCTCCTGCCCCACCATGTTCCCGTGAATCGGCACGGTGCCCACAACAGGAACACGGATTTTCGGATACTGCAGGCTAATGTCTACTTCCCGAACGATGATCCGGAACCCCTTTTGCGACTGGTGCGGGAAACGAACCCGGACGTACTTTTACTACAGGAGGTTAACGAGAAATGGATAGCCCTCCTGAAGCCGCTGGAGGCCAGGTATCCCCACCACCGTTACAGCCCCCGGTACACGAATGGAGGAATAGACCTGGCCGAATTCTGGTCCGGTGAAACACTGGGCGTGGAAGACCTGCACACGGGGGGGCTACCGGCGACAGCTGTAACCCTGCGTGTCAATGGCCGGACCGTGTGTTTTTTGAATGTTCATACAGCCGCACCTTTCTCTTGGGAACGGGCAGAACGCTATCAGCATCAAATGGAACTGCTTGCCCGGCGCGCCGCCGACAGGTTCTGTCCGGTTGTCGTGGCAGGCGACTTGAATGCGGGGGTTTGGTCGCGGCATTTTACCGCACTGTTGGAACAGGGCGGGTTGGTCAGTGCACGACGGTCCTATGGCGCACACGGCACCTGGCCATCCTTTTTCCCGGGCTCGCTGCGGATTGCCCTCGATCATCTTCTTGTCAGTCCGGGCCTGACGGTAACCGACTGCCGGGCGGGTCCGGGTATCGGCTCCGATCATCTTCCCTTGATAACAGACCTGCAAATCGAACAAGAGCCGCGCCGGGAATGACCGGGCGTCACACTATCCGTACCGCCGGGTAGCAACACGGAAGTACCGGCAAAACAGTTTTTAAGAAGCCCCGGGGTCGGTCGCCAGTATCTGGCATTGGGCCACCTGACCGATATGGGCGCCAGTCACCTGCCAGACGACACGCTTGTCCGGGGTAATCTCAAAGATATGGGCGCCTGCCTGGTCACCGGTATCTCGGGTATTCCAGTTACAGACAAGCGTATTGCCATTTTCAAGGCGTTGTATGCCCGCGAAGATACCGATGTAAATATCGGGGATATCCAGTTCGCACACCTCCCAAACGACACGGTTATCCCGGTCGTATTCCGTCACAGCCCGGTCGGCGCTGATTAATGTATTTCCGTTCTCCAGCCGCAGTGCGCACACCGGTGACGGCCTCGGGGGAAATTCCCGGATGACGGCGCCGCTCCTGTCATATTCGCGGACCGCGCCTTCCGCGGTAAAGGGCACGAGATACGTGCCTTCAGCAGTCTTGCGGCACATACGGAACTGGGCATGGGGCGTTTTTTCCGTAGTAGACAGCGGCACTTGATGCACAATCTCGCCCGCGCGGTTCACTTCGATCAGGCGGCATTCTCCCACAATGCCAATCATCACGTTGCCATCGGGTAAAGGCTGACAATTGGGAATTTCGTTAGGCGCCTCCGTCCGATATTCCCAGACCGTCTGCTTGTCTGGGGTGATTTCCCGAACCCCCTGGTACCAGGTGGTCAGAATATTGCCGTTGGGCAGCATCCATACGTCCTGCGGGTGCGGTACGGGATATTCCCAGGTCACAGCACCGGCGGTGTCCAACATCACAATGCGGTCATGTTCATGTTCGGACACCAGCACAGGGAAAGGCCCCCAAGTATTTTCGTGCCAGAAATTACCCCGCAATCCCGGCTCCGTTCCCTCAACACCCAGAATATTATCGCGGTCCACATCGAGATTCGGCCAGACGAGGTCCCCGTTTAGTTGGGCGTCTTCCCGCAGATACGCGCCAAGCCGCAGAGAATTGCAGTCCAGCCATTGGATTATGGTGTGCCGGTCTTCCTTGGACACGGCGTCACGGTGAAATTCATCCAGCAGCGACTGGCCTATCCGCGACGCGCGCGCGCCAAACCTGCCGGGAATGGTGCGCGACCCGCCGTGAACACCGCTGTAAGCCGTGGTCATGTCGGTAAACATGGCGCCGGAAAACCAGAAGGTATAGTCTTCTTTGAGCTTCTCATAGGACATGTCCTGCAGCCCCACATTCTTCTCCCGGTGGCAGGGCAGGCATCGCTGCTCGAAAATCGGTTTGATTTGCCGGTAATAACTGACGGGCTCCACGGGACCGCACTCCGGTTGCAGTTTGGAGGGGGGCCGGCGCAGCGCGAGGGCATGACCCTGCCGGTGGGCGGCGCCGTGGGTGGGTTCGTGGCAGCCCAGACAGGAAAGCTGCTCGCCGGGGTGGACATAGGCCGAGGACCGCATGGATTGTACGGCCATGTAGTTTTCGTCAAGGGCTTGAAATATCAGCTGCTTGGCCACCGGCGCCTCAAAATAAGCGCTGCCGTCTTCTTCCACGGGGACGATGCCCAGGGGGATCCGGGGGGTATTCTCGCGCTCATACCCTATCATGGGAAGGCCCATTTCATGGTTGGATTTCGGGATGTTTTGCACCACGCGCAGCCACTTGATACGGGTCCCTTCCGGGAAAGGCAGGTCAGAATTATACACATCCATCACGGCCACCGTGGCGGCGGGGGCCGCGGCGTTCCCAGCCGGCCGGGTGTTCGGCGGGATGGCTGGCGGGCGGGGCCGGGCACGAAGTGGAATCGGGTCGATAATCCGGAGCCGCTCGTCCTGCGGACACGGCAGGGACCGCAAATCACACAGAAGTTCCTTGTTACCGAACCGGTCCAGGAGCACCAGGTTCTCCCACTCGTTGCACAGGTAGAAATCCTCGCTCAGCGGCCAGGGCGTGCCGTAACGATAGTGACGCCGTCCCGGTGTTTCCGTCTCGGGAAGGGGTTCTTCCGGGGTGATGCGCTTGATTTGTGACATGTGATGGTCGTCCTCGACCCGCAGATCAAGCATGCACAAGGAACCGTAAACGGAACCATG
>JAKLHG010000248.1 GCA_022710255.1 Candidatus Hydrogenedentota bacterium | reverse complement strand
AGGGATAAAGTCCTCCACTGGTGTAGGTTTCCAGGATCTTGCGCTTGATCTCGAGGCTGTTTTTGGCAATGACGAGAATGCCTTCGAGGCGCTGGAAAAACTCCTCTTCGCTCCGGGCCAGATGACCTATCCTGGGCAGGTTCAGGGTCACGCGATGCCAGATAAGATTCAAATTTCCCCATGCGGTTTTCGACAGTACCGCTTCCGGTACAGCCACTTTCTCTTTACGCCGGAAACAGATATTGGGTCTTTGCAAGGCGGTGCGCGCCGCCAGGAGCAGCCCGGCATTGCCTTCAAGGGTCTGGAAAAGTCCCTCATCCAGGACCACCTCCAGAACCGGTGCGGTGAAATCATACCCGGAAGCATCGCCCGCCCCGAAGGCTTCGAGTAGGGCGGAAAACAATCTTCGGGCCACAGGCTCCAGAGTGTGGTACGAGTCCCCCGTACTGGATTCCAGGCCGGGCGCGGCCATGCCGGCCATATGGGCGGGAAGGTTCCAACAAATGGAAATCCGCATGGGGGAGCGTTTGCGAAGGAAGGCGCGATACGCGAATTCCCGGATAATGGTGCGGGCGAAAAGCCTTAATTCAGGATCGCCCGCCCGGGCGACAAAGGGCGCCGCCAGGAAATTAAAACCCTGCCAGTCGACAGAACTCGAGAAAAAAGTCTGAAGAAAATCATGATGTTTCATGATTGCTGCAACAACGGCCGCGGGTGACCCGTTTCCATGCTTTATTTCCGGGAGATCCTCTTGAACCTGCCCAAATACGGAAGCCGTCGCAACATGCTGTTCGCAGGAATAGAGCCGGTCCACAAACTCCAGATCGTTGATGTGTATGCGTCCCAACAGATGAGCCTGGGTAACCGGGGTGGAAAATACTTCGGCGAGGGCATATTCCTTTTTTACGGATCGCGCCAAAATATTGTCCGTGTCTTTCGGGGTGGCGCACAGAGCCCCGGCCGTGCAGCCCCGGATAATACGGGAAGCGTCATACAGGGGAACACCCAGGCGGCGGCGCAGGTCGTTTTCTTCTACCAGCCCGTGCTCGATGAGTTTTGCGCCCACCAGTTCCCGGACCAGCGATGCGGTTAATACGGTAATACCGGCCTGCTCAATCTGCTTTTCTACTTCAGCGGCGATAACACTCGCCATGCCGGCGTCCAGGCGGGTTTCCAACTGCAGGGCTTCCACAATCCGTGAACGGTCCCATTTGACCAGCCTGTCCTGGCTGGTCTGCACATTGAGTTCCATGTCTTTGGCCAGCCCGGCGCCGCGCTCCTGGCGCGCCTCTTCCAGTTCGCTCAGTAATGCCTGCATATCCCCCCTGCGGAGGCGTCGAATTCGGGCGCGCCGGTCTCTATAGCGGGCATAAGCCAGTCCGGCATCCACCTGGTTCATCTGAATCAGGACGCGTTCGACGGCATCGCTCACCTGGTCGGCGCTTGCCGGGTCGCCGTTCAACCGTTTGGAGAGGTAGATGGAGACGGCGGATGCGATACTGGAGGCCGTATCGGCTTCAAGTGTTGCGCCTTCAGGCGCGGCGCGCAGTATGGACGCGGCTATCTTGCGTTTGTCAAAGGGTTCCCGGCGCCCGTCGCGCTTCACAATGACTTCAACGGGCGCAGCCCAGCGCGCGCCGAAAAGGGGCATATGCATCTGCCGATCAAATATACCCTCTCCGTCCGGCATGTCAAAAAAAGGAAGATTATCCTGGCGATCACTATTCACCGGCTCTATCCGTGCTCCTGTAAGTATTACGATTCGCCCGTGGCTGGACAGTACCCAAGAAGTCATGTTGCAGCCCGGGAAGGCGGGTGGCCCCGTCCCGGTACTGGTGCGCGAGCGGGCTTATTGCCCCTATACCCGCAAATAAGTTCCGGCGGAACTTATTTGCGGGATGTTTTATATGGTGTCCGGAATGGAGGCGTCCATCTTATAGGCCCGGCGGGCTGAACGCCATTCCGCAACGAACATGATATTTTCAATATACGCCAGAAATAACATATACAGCAGCAGCACCATGATTTGGAAGGAAATCCAGTAATAGGTGCCATAATTCTGCTGCCACATAGTGTAGAACCAATATCCGGACATGCCGGTCAAGTACATGAAACACATACCCGCCGCATATCGGCCCTGTTCAATGCGCGGCGCAAAAAACAACAAGGGCACGAGCAGCATGATGTAGTAGTAATACGTCGGGGAAATCAGGAAGAACATGGGAACAAACCCAAGAAGATATGCCCGATAATCCTTCAGCGTCATGCATGCAAAGAGCGTTAACAAAAGGATATAGACCTGCGTGGTCCACCATTCCGTCCGTTTTTCGTTGAACCAAGCAGAGTGGGATCTGGGCTGCCACGCCTTGATGGGCTTTTCAATATAACTGAAGTCCTCCCCAAAATCGGCGATAAAGATATATTTGTACCCCACGCGCCAGGTGCTGATGTCTTCGTTGTGCTTGCTGATTTTGGCCCGGTATTGCGCCCAGTAATCGGTGCCGTGCCAATAGAGCGAGGAAATGCCCAGAAGGCCCACGGTGGTGGCGGCAAAGGCAAGGAAGAAGTAGGCGTAACGACGCTCCAGAACTTTTTTCCAGAATCCCCAGCAAAATAGTGCCGCCCAATAAACACCGATGCAGACCCATGCGGCCAGAATAATCACCTGCAGCAGGGGCGAGTAGCCGCCCGCGCCGGACACCAGTTGACCGAAGAATCCATGTGCAGTACGTTCTTCGAGACACAAGAAGGGTATGATTACTCCCGACAGCAGCGCGTAGCTTCGCCAAATCAGCAAACAAATAAAGAGTGTGACGGTAAATCTGAACAGGAGCCGCACTTCCAGGGGCCGTTTTGCCATTTCCAGGCGGTCATGGAGTTTCTTGATATGCGTAACCATGAGGTTGATGAGGTCCCAAAACAATTTCGCCCCGACCCCGAAAACCATGATTGCGGGAAATATTCGCGATAGAGCTGCATACCCGGTCACAATGCCTGCGGCCGTGAATTTATTCTTCCGTATCAGGCACGCGGACATGACCAGGCACATGGCCCAGTCGGTCCTCAGATAGGCTCCTTTCATGTGCCACCACTTCATGACATAGCTGGTTCCCAGCAGCACGATCATTAGAAATGCGGTGCGCGGCCCGAATGCCCATACAACCATGATGAAAGTAATCAGGATTAACAGGGGATCCAGAAGAGCAAGAAACATCATGCCCCATTCGTTGTCCGTGGAAATGGTATTGCTCAACAATCCGCCCACGAGCATGGTCCATACAGGCGTTCCATTATAGCCCTTGTCGCGAAGGATCCCGCTCCAACGGGATTGTACAAGATGAGCCTTGAACCACACGATATCTTTCTTAAATTCTTCCCACCGTTCCGGCGTGAACTTGGCCTTGTATTCATTAGCCTTGTCCAGAAATTCCTTGTAGTTGACATGACGCCCCGAGCTCAAATCACGAATGGTCCCGGTTTGGTGCTTCCATTTCATGCCCGTTTCGGCGTCGGCAATCAGCGAGGCGGCGTACATATCAACGTAACCGACCTCGCGTCCGTATTTGGAACCGATGTAGTAATGGTAGAATTCATAGGCGTTAAGATAACTGTCGTAGCGGTAATAATCCGTGGCACGGTAGTTCTCCACCGCCAGGAGCGCCGTCACCGCCAGCGCCGCCAGAAGAACGTACTGAACGATGGCCGCGGGCTTACGTCCAAGAAATTTCCGGGTGGTGTTCCGGCGCAGGAGATAAAATCCGCCTATCAATGCCATGGCGGCAATCGGCAGGTCGTAACGCAACATAAAATGGGTTGAAAAATAGCTTAATGGATTCATCGATCTTCCTCCGGTGCATTGAATACTCCGCCGATTCTGGCACCATTCAGTTTACAGGTTCACTTTACGCCGTCTCGATGTGGCAACGCAACTGCAGCGAAAAGCGCGTTTTCCCGGAACGTGCCTGGATGATACCCAAGTCCTCATCCTGTCAGGTATCCGCGGAAAACTGGCGCAGGTGATGCTCAAAGTGTAACACATGAAGGCGGTCCCATTCGTCTATGTCCATCTTGCCGAAGAAAGGGTGGGGAGCGGGGACAAGTTCATCGTCCTGCACCCGCCTTAAATACTCTTCGAGCAACGCCTGAAGTGTTTCCATATCACCGGGTTCGCACATCCGGATGCCCTGCCTGGCCAATGGTTCGGGCAGCCGGATATTTTTCGGCATTCGAATGATGCCCGAAAGGAGGAGAGGCTTCAAAATCCGGCGTGTAAACCAGGTGCTGCAGTCGGGTACCCTGGATGAACGCCCCATGGCGTGCCTGAGCGTCCAGATTAAATGTTCAAGCAAGGCCTGCCGGTTCAGGCTGCCCCACAGGGGGGGGCGGTCCTCGGGAATGCCTTCAATGCGGGCACAAAGCCTTTCCGCATAATCTGAATCAAAATGCTGCATAGGAAGCGGTTACTCTTTCTATTCCGGCACCCTGCGGCTGCACGCCCCGGGCCGGGCTTTACAGCCCGACACACTGGCGCAGGTGCCGGATTTCGTCCCGGGTAAGGCGGCGCCATTCACCCGGACGGAGCCCTTTTACATGAATACCGGCAAAGTCAACCCGGTGCAGGTTTTCCACGGGGTGGCCGACGGCGGCGCACATACGTTTAACCTCTCTCTTTTTCCCCTCATGAAGCACCAGTTTCAGCAGGGATGCCCGGTTGCCCGCTTGAAGCAGTTCCGCTTTGGCGGGTGCGGAAATCCCGTCTTCCAGGGGAACACCCTGTTCCAGGCGTTTGATGGCGTTGGGTTGAACAGACCCTTTCACCCAAGCCAGGTAGGTTTTATGAACCTGAAAGCTGGGGTGCATCAACCGGAACGCAAGCTCGCCGTCATTTGTAAATAACAGAACGCCCTCCACATCGCTGTCCAGTCGGCCTACCGGAAAGACACGCACTTCAACGCCTTTTAGGAAGTCCATTACGGTTTTCCGGCCGTGGGTGTCCTTGACCGTGGTAATCACGTTAGCCGGCTTATTGAGAACCACATAGATTTTTTTATCGGAAATTACGGGGCGGCCGTCCACGGTGATACGGTCTACCTCGGGGACTACCTGCTGGCCAAGCTGGGCCGCTGTGCCGTTAACCAGCACCTTGCCCTCACGGATGCGTTGTTCACATCCCCGGCGAGAATCCACGCCGCATTCGGCCAGAAATTTTTGGAGGCGCACCTGTTCCATACTATTCCATGGTCCGCAATTCATCCAAGGCAGGAAGCTCTTTTAGGCTTTTTAAGCCGAAAGTGACAAGAAACTCATCCGTGGTCTTGTACAGCTTGGGCCTGCCCGGGAGGTCGGCGATGCCGGATATTTTGATGAGTCGCTTCTCCTGCAACTGGTCAAAGGCATAGGAAACGCTTACCCCGCGTACAGCCTCCACTTCCGCCCGGGTTACCGGCTGTTTGTAGGCGATAACCGCCAGTGTTTCCAGCAGCGCTTTGCTCAGGCGGTTACTTTTTTTGATGCGGAAAAAACGCCGTATATACGGGGCGAACTCCGGCTTTGTCACCAATTGATACCCGCCGGCTATTTCACGCAGCATATAAGGAATCCCGGCCCGCCCGTTCAGTTCTTCTTGCAGTTCGCCAAGAAGGGTAACGACAATATCCGTATCCATATCGCCGAGCGCTTCGGCCAGGCGCGGCGCGCTTACGGGGCTGTCGCCAACGAACAACAGGGCATAAAGTACGCCCCTGGATTCCTCGCGGCTCAGACTCTCCACGGCATCCATAAATTCATCATCCAGAACATCTTCGCTCATGGGCAATCTACCTGCTTTTCACTTAGGCCTGCGGTTTCATACATGGCGGTCAACGGGTCGTCTTACCCATGACCTGCAGCAACGGCTGAATCTTTTCCATAAGCGCGATAAATTTCGACGGGCGCAGGGATTGCTGCCCGTCTGAAAGCGCCTGTTCGGGATTTGTATGGACTTCCACCATGATACCGTCGGCGCCGGCCGCCACCGCGGCGCATGCCATGGCGATGACAATATCCCAGCGGCCGGCCGCATGGCTCGGATCCACGATGATAGGAAGATGGCTGTGCAATTTGATGACCGGAACCGCCTGTAAATCCAGCGTATTGCGGGTTTCCGTTTCAAATGTGCGTATGCCCCGTTCACAGAGCACCACATT
>JAKLHG010000247.1 GCA_022710255.1 Candidatus Hydrogenedentota bacterium | reverse complement strand
TCAAAACTGATAGTGGTGTACTTTTCCTCCTTAATCAATCATGAACAATACATTCTACCTTATTGATGCAATGGCTTTTGCCTTTCGCGCTTTTCATGCAATAAGCGCCACGCTTACCGACGCTAAGGGACACCCCACCAACGCAGTCTTTGGGTTTACCCGGATACTCCTCAAAATTCTTCGGGAGCAGGACCCCAAATACATTACAATCGTTTTTGACGCTCCGGGAAAAAACTTCCGACACGCGATGTACCCGGACTACAAAGCCACCCGAGCTAAAACAGCTCCGGAATTACTTGAGCAAATTCCCAGGATGTATGAAGTTGTTGAGGCGATGAACCTGCCGCTCACGATTGTGCCCGGCGTGGAAGCGGATGATGCAATTGGTACCCTTGCGGCGTGGGCAGCCTCTAAAGGCTACGAGGTGGTTATTGTCAGCGGAGACAAGGATCTGTTACAACTTGTCAGCGACAAGGTGCGCGTCTTTGACCCCGGAAAAGAAGAGGAAAAGGCCTGGACGACGGCGGAACAGGTGCGCGATCGTTTTGGTGTCGGCCCCGAACACGTCCGAGACGCACTCGCGCTTATCGGGGATACCGCGGATAATATTCCAGGCGTAAGGCAGGTCGGAGAAATCAAGGCGGCTAAGTTGTTGTCTCAGTATCAAACACTTGAGAACCTCTATGACAACTTGGAGACCATCACTGGCAAGCTTCATGAATATCTTAAAATGGACCGCGAACAGGCCTTCTTCGCGCGAGAGTTGGTCACCATAAAAACGGATGTACCCATGGAAACCGAAGTGGCGAAATACGAACGCCGCCCTTGGGACATTAAACGAATATCTTCTTGTTTTACGGAACTTGCCTTTCATTCGCTTCTCCGGGAATTAGAATTCGAACCTTCCAAGAAGGAAATCAAGCAGGCCTACAGGTTGATAAACACACCGGAGTTACTTGAGTGTCTGGTACAAGAATTACGCAAAGTCAGTCTGTTTGCCATAGATACGGAAACGACCCACATTCAACCCATGCTCGCCGATTTAGTGGGGATTTCGGTGTGCATGGAACCAGGCTCAGCATACTATATCCCGGTGCGTCAGGTTGGGGGAGACCTCGAAACGCTTATGAACGCTTCTGAGAGTATGCCGGTAACCTTTACGACTGAAGAAGCGCTGAATATCCTCCGGCCTGTTCTGGAAGACCCCGCTATCCGCAAAACCGGGCATAACCTTAAATACGACATCATCGTCCTTCATCGCGCTGGTATCACACTACGTGGCGTTGCCATGGATACCATGATTGCATCGTACTTGACAGATGCCTCGCGTTTAAGGCACAATCTAGACGATCTTAGTCTTCACTACCTGAATCATAAAACGATACCCATTTCCGATTTAATCGGAAAAGGGTCCAAATCCGTTTCTTTTGATCAAGTTCCCTTGGAACAAGCAACCGAGTACGCGTGCGAAGACGCCGATATGTCATTGCGCCTTGCACAGGTGTTTGAACCACGATTAAAAGAACTGGGGCTGGAACCACTCCTCAATGAAGTCGAACTTCCCTTGATTCATGTGCTTGCGAACATGGAAATGCAAGGGATTGCCATTGACACAGCATTATTTGAAACACTCCTGCGCGAACTGAGCGCGAGTCTGCACACACTTGAATCAAATATCCATGTGCTGGCGGGCGAGACGTTCAATATTAATTCCCCCAAGCAGCTTCAAGGTATCTTGTACGACAAACTCGGACTAAAGCCCGTGCGAAAAAATAAGAGCGGGTATTCCACCGATGTGGACACATTGGAAGCCCTCTCGGAAAAGCATCCACTACCCAAGGCGGTATTGGAATATCGGAGTCTCGAAAAATTGCGCAGCACCTATGTGGAAGCCCTTCCGAAACTCGTACACCCACAGACGGGTCGGCTTCATACATCGTTTAACCAAGCCGTTGCGGCGACCGGAAGATTGTCAAGCAGCAATCCCAATCTGCAGAATATTCCGACGCGCACCGATATTGGGAAGCGAATTCGTCAAGGATTTGTGGCAGGCGGCTCTTCAAAGCGCCTCATCTCTGCGGATTATTCCCAAATTGAATTGAGAGTGCTGGCCCATTTAACGGAGGATGCCACGTTATGCGGCGCCTTTGCATCGGATGCGGATGTTCACCGCGAAACTGCCGCACGTATATTTCGCGTCCATCCGGAAGACGTCACGACCGACATGCGGCGACAGGCGAAAGCAGTCAATTTCGGCGTTATCTATGGAATGGGTGATTTTAGTCTCGCCCGAAACGTAGGCCTGACCCGGGAGGCGGCCAGAAAGTTTATTCAGCAATATTTTGACACTTATCCAGGCGTCGCGATGTGGATAGAGCGCACAAAGGAACAAGCCCGGGAAGACGGGTTTGTCTCCACACTTATGAATCGCAGACGCCCTATCACAGATATCAACTGTGACAGGGCCATGTTAAGAAGTGCGGCGGAACGTATGGCCATAAACACCCCCGTGCAGGGGTCTGCAGCCGATATTATTAAAGTCGCCATGCTGCGGCTTGCGAAAGCCCTGACCGCTTATGACGCCAGAATGCTGTTACAAGTACACGATGAGCTTCTTGTGGAAGCGGAAGCGTGCTGCGCTCACGAGGTGGCGGCGTGCATGCGGTCTGTCATGGAAAATGCAGCGTCCCTCAAGGTTCCGCTGAAGGTGGACGTCGGCATCGGCGCCAATTGGGCCGAAATACATTAAACAGTCCGTCAGGCGCTTGAGCCGATTTCGCAGACAATTTATTATGAGTATTGACAACACTGAGACCGTAGCCATCATTGGCCACTAGCGAGGACAAGATAGACTATGACGTTAATTCTGCTGGCAAGCATGCCAGCCTCCTTCCCCGTGGTGTAATAACCTGATAGTCGCGCCAAAGGCGCCTCTTCCTCCGGGCGAAGTCCCAGACGAAGCGCAGTGCCTTATGAAAATTTTTCTATTAATAAAAGCAACAAATCAACTACGGTGTTCACGTTGTAGTGTGCGTGTTAACACATGTATCTTGAATAACCTAGTACACCACAGTATAAGCAACACACTCTAAACCGTTTTGCTATGAGTCGCGGGCAATGCCCGCGTTAGAAGACAAGAGTATTCAGGTGAAATTGATTCACTTTGCACATCGTATTAAGAAGTTCACAGGTCGTATTTTTCAGTACCATAAAAACGAAAGGATAATCCATGCCTGAGCATCCCGCTTCAGACAATCCCCGCAATCACAGACCCGGAAATCTCAAGAGAAAAGGAGTGCCCACATCGCGCGGTCCACAGGGAAAACCCAATAAACCGCGTCACAATAACCCTGGGCACATGCCGAGGAAATCCGCCATTCTTGATGTGGCGAACGAGCCGATGCCAGATCTCGGCAACGGTCCAGACATTGCCATTAAAGATATGAAATCCATGACTATGCAGCATCTGAACGACCTGGCCGAACAGCTTGGCTTGCGTGAATACGGCGGCCTTAAACGGCAGGATCTTATTTTCAGGCTGCTGCAGGCAAGTATAGAAAAGTCCGGTTCCGCGTATGGTGAAGGCACGCTTGAAATTCTTACGGATGGATTCGGATTCCTGCGTTCCCCGGACTATTCTTATCTGCCCGGACCGGATGATATCTATGTTTCTCCCTCGCAGATACGAAAATTTGGCCTGCGAACGGGAGACAGTGTGAGCGGTCATGTCCGGCCACCCAAGAGCGGTGAACGGTATTTTGCACTGCTTAAGGTCGAATCGGTCAACCATGAAAGTCCTGAGGACGCCTACCGCCGTATCAATTTTGATAATCTGACGCCGTTACATCCCAATAAACGATTGCGCTTGGAGACGACCCAAGACGAGATCGCCATGCGGATTATGGATTTAATCTCGCCTATTGGCAAGGGACAGCGCGGCCTCATTGTAGCCGCTCCCTTTACGGGCAAGACCGTATTGCTCCAGAAAATAGCGAACAGTATTGCGGTGAACCATCCCGAAACCACCGTTATCGTCCTGCTCATTGACGAACGTCCCGAGGAAGTGACCGACATGCAACGCTCTGTACAGGGGGAAGTGATTGCCTCGACCTTTGATGAACCGCCTGAACGGCATGTGCAGGTCGCGGAAATGGTGCTGAACAAAGCGAAGCGTCTGGTGGAACATAAGCGGGACGTCATCATCCTGCTCGATTCCATAACACGCCTGGCCCGCGCTTATAATGTCATTGTTCCCGCGAGCGGCAAGGTGCTTTCCGGAGGCGTGGACTCCAATGCGCTCCAGCGCCCCAAACGTTTCTTCGGTGCCGCGCGCAATATTGAAGAAGGAGGTAGCCTGACCATTCTTGCAACCGCCCTCATTGAGACCGGCAGCCGCATGGATGATGTCATATTCGAAGAATTCAAAGGAACCGGCAATATGGAATTACACCTTGACCGGCGCCTTATGGAAAAGAGAATCTTCCCGGCCATCGATGTCAACAAGTCGAGAACACGCAAGGAAGAGCTGCTCATCAATGCCGAGGAACTGGAACGCATCTATCTCTTGTTCCGGGTCCTGGGGCCGCTCGAATCCACGGAGGCCGCGGAGTTGCTGATTGGGAAACTGAAGAAAACCAAATCGAACGAAGATTTCCTGGCGCTGATGCAGAAAATGTAGTTTGCGCCGCCGCGGTAAGCGCACGGCGCGGGGGAGTGCGGGGCATAAAGACATCGCAATGCGGGTGCTGTAAAATGGGTTTGGCCGGCGGGCAAGGCGCCCTTGTCTTAAAGGACTTTCTGTACGACATGGAGACCTGGAAAGAAAGCAAGATTGTCTTTAACGGTAAAATTCTGCGCCTGAGGGCGGGGGGCGTGGTCCTTGATGACGGCGTCAGAGCCTACAGGGAAGTCGTGGAACATCCGGGCGGCGCCTGTGTGCTCCCGTTTACCGGGGATGCCTTTGTTTTGGTGCGCCAATATCGAATCGCGCTTGCCCGGTATGTGCTCGAGGCGCCTGCCGGAAAACTCGAACCCGGGGAAACGCCCGAAGCATGCGCCATCAAGGAACTGCACGAGGAAACCGGTTATCGCGGGGACAGCCTGATTTCTTTGGGAGAAATCTATCCGTCCGTCGGCTTCTCCAGTGAAATCATTTATCTCTATCTGGCGACCGGCCTGACAAACGTGGGTAAACAACCGGAACCGGATGAGCGAATCGAAATTGTCACCCTCACCGTGGATGAAGCCCGGGCTAGCATGAACAACCATCAGTTCCGGGACGCTAAAACCCACGTGGTGGTGCAGCGCGCCCTGAACTGCCTGGGCTTAACCTGACACATAAAGGCAGCGGTTACAGGACAGGCTGCCGGACTTTCAGAATCCCGGCCCGGGATAGGGACCCGTCGGTAGTGCCGACAGGCGATATCGCGGCGGGACGGCCCCCTGTCTGGTACTGAAGGTTATCAACCCTTCATGAAGGGAACATTGAGATGAGACTGCGAATCCTCGCCCGGGTATGGTTGCCCTGCCTGTTCCTGGCGTCTTCCTGCGCTGCGACCCCTGACGCGCAACATGAATTACCCCCCTTCGGCAAAAACCTTCCCGAGGGCTATTCCCTGGTCTACGAGACAACGTTTTCCGACGGCAGCACCTGGTCGGATTTTGATTTTACGGACCCGGATACCTGGCGCCGCGCAGACAAAGAAGGGGAGAGTTACCTGGAATTATTCAAAAAAATCGGAGACTATACGCCGGAAGTGCGTTCGCCCCATACGATTGCCGTATTAACCAAGGTTCAGGTGGGCGATTTCATCCTGGAAGTAGACGCCGAATCCACAAATGTCAGCGCGGGGGCGCATCGGGACACCTGCTATTTCTTCGGCCTTTCGAGCCCGTCAAGGTTTTATTACGTCCACATCGCCTCGGGGGCGGATCCGAATGCCCATAACATCTTTCTGGTCAAAGATGCCCCCCGCACCAATATTGCCACTTACACGACAAAAGGCATTGACTGGGGCGTCGGCATCCGCCATCGCATACGCATTGAACGAACCGTAAGCGACGGTGCGATCAGGGTTTATTTCAATGATATGAGCGCACCTGTCATGAAGGCGACGGACACCAGTTTTGATTGGGGCTTTGTGGGACTGGGTTCCTTCGATGACACGGCAAAGTTTTATGCGATGAAACTCTACGCG
>JAKLHG010000246.1 GCA_022710255.1 Candidatus Hydrogenedentota bacterium | reverse complement strand
GACAAACGGGCGGTACTCGACACCGGGTCACCGGGCAGTATGGCACCGGAGCCTTTTACGTTTCTCGGAGTGCAGCACAATAAACCAACCCATATTGGGGGGATAACGCCGCAAACAATGTCGGAGGTGGCGGGATTTAATCTCGATATCCTTATCGGGTGCGATATCCTGTCCCAACATACCATTCGTCTTCGCTATCAGGAAGGCTGTTTGGATATTGGTGAGGATATCCTGGATGGAAGCATCTGCAACACTCTGGAAATGAGTCACGGCTACCCCCTTTTCCCGTTACGGTTGTGGGACAAACCGGCCAAGGCCCTTTTGGATACGGGCGCAAAACTCTCCTATATTGATCCTGCACACGTAACAGGGCAGGCCCCGGCGGGTCAACAGGAGGCTTTCTATCCCTATGTCGGACGGTTTACCACGGATATATATACCGTACCAACATTTCTGGATGGTACCTCGGTGGTTATCGAATATGGTGTCATGCCGCATGCACTGGCCCTGTTATTGGGCGCAGCGCTTCAAATAACACAGGCTTCCGCTGTGGTCGGCACACAATTGCTCCAGCACTACGACTGCACCATTTCCTGGCCGCGGAAGACCATCTCCTGGACCCGGGTTGCTTAAGAGCTTATTTCCTATCGTCAAAAACAAGAGAGCGAATTCTTGTAGTTGCGCTGTTTGGCAGGCGTACCTTCCAAGGTGCGCCACGAATCCTTGTCAGAGCCTGTTTCATCACGTTCCGGCGCACCTTAGAAGGTACGCCTACCTGAACAAACGCGTTTACTGTATGTGCAGCCATACTGCAGAAGCGCCAGGGAAAAGAAGAATTATTGATGCTCATTTCGAATCCGACGAACGAACAATGGGAACAGTTGAGCACGAACTGTTTTGCAACCCCTGAGGATATGGAATACATCAACGCGTTCCCATACAACAATATTCGTCCTGAAAGAGAACAGTTACTGCCTTTTCTGCAGCGTCCTCCCGCGAACATCACATTATGGCTGATAAAAGAAGAGGGGCAGATTGTGGGTTTTTTAAATTTTGGACACATCATTCCCTGGCAACCTGACGCGTTCGGCCTGCTTATCGGCCGCAAATTTTCCAAGAAAGGATATGCCAAGAAAGCCTTAAGGGAATTTATCGCAGAGAAAAACACTTCTAACCTTCAAAGCATACACGGCTATTGTCATCGTGATAATATTGGCATGATTCGGGTCATGCAATTTTTGGGGTTTATTCAGGAGATGGATTACAGGGATCCTGAAGATGCAAATACGATTAAGTTTACCCTGGTGCTGCATTGATGCTGCATCCCGTCCAAGCATTGGACTTGCGTGCGAAACCGTTTCCAATAATTTTGTGTCAACCTTTTCCAGGGATAATTCGTTATCGTGTATGATTGGTGCTTATTCAAGCAGAATAAAAAATGGAAGATGTAGGAGGGTATGATGCTTTCAACATGGGTGAGATGTTGATACCGGGTGTTTTGGCGTAACCCCGCAAAAAAGGTGTTTTGGTGTTTTGGGCTACGGGCGCCTTCAGGGCAAGGGAAGGCCCCAAAATTATGAGGAGAACAGGATGAAACGGAGACTCAGTTTATCCCCCTTTTACGAAGACCGTGAGAACGACAAGGCCTTTTCCTTTTTGAAGAGTGCCATAGCGGATATGTATTCCGGGGGAATATCCAATGTTGATGATGTGGCAATACTCCTGGGGTGGGATAACAGTTATCTGCTCAGCTGCACCAACGACGCCGATGAGGTGTGCGGCATTTTTCAACTCCATCTTGCCACATGGCGCAATGATTGTTTTGTCAACATCGCCTATACCCATGCGGACTATCGCCAACAGGGGGTGTTCAAGACCTTGTTCGCCCTTACGAATGAAAAACTGGACGAAATCATCGGTGCGGAATTTGACACCATTTCTTTCGGGGTATTCGATTCCAACAAGCGTATGCGCTCTGTGATGCGGAAAAGCGGCTGTCTTCCCGTCGAACTCTACGACGATGTTGAGGCAACCGTCTGGTCCTTTCCTCGAAATGCAGAAGCGGCGGAGCGATTGCATCATGCGGCCGCTCTTTTAGAGGCCAACCTAGCACAAACCCTGTTGCCTGTATAGCGGGCGCCAGGTTTTGAAAACGTGCCCTGTCAGTTTTGCGACAAGAAAAAGGCATAACTGTGGGAAATATTCCTGACGAAGCGGTTACTAGTATCGGCATGCTTTTGTTCTCTTACGGCAGAGGAACCGGATACCAAGGAAGATATTATGAAGCGGGAGCGAATATATTCTAATGAAACACAACGTGAAGTATTTTATGGAAGTTATGATTATACACTCGAAGAATCCCGTGAAAGGACCTGGCGCAACATAAGAGACAGGCGTCGTCAGTACCTCGTTGACAACGTGTACAAACATGCGGGATTTTATGGTTCGACAGAAGCGGTTTATGACCAATGCAAGAGGCAACTGGCCCGCCTGCATCCAAAGACACGCTGGTACAGAAAGAATATGAAAGGCTACCACCTGCGTGAGGTGGTGGTGGACTGAGAAGCATAAAGGGACAAAAAATGAAATTAGCCGAAGCCTTGTTAGTTCGACGTGAGCTGTTAAACAAAGTCCGTGGGATACGGGAGCGGATCGAACAAAACGCCATCGTACAGGAAGGCGATTCTCCGGCGGAGAAACCGGAACTGCTTCTGCAGAAGGCCCTTGGACTTCTGCAGAAGGAGGCCTCCCTCGTCGTTCAAATCAATCGGACCAATATGAACTGCCTCCTCCCGGATGGATTGACGATGATGGAGACCTTGGCGCGCCGGGACCGCCTGATTAATGAGCAGGCGGTGCTGAGAGGCGCCATTGAAAGTTCCTATCGGGAGTTCCGTGAGAGCCGCCAAGAGATCAAATGGGTGAATATGGTGGATGTGGCGGCACTTCAAGAAAAAGTTGATGATTTGGAAACCCATCTGCGTAATCTCAATGTTGCCATCCAGGAAACCAACTGGTTGACAGAATTGGAGGCGTAGATACACACGATTTTGGGTCCGGGCGAGCGTTATTCCCGGTGGGGGAATTCAAATATATCCACCAAACCAGGGGCCATGTGCGGAGGGCAGCACATATAAAAACAAATCAGCCCTGTATATGGTTACCCGGTAATAACCAATACCCGTAATAGGGCACTACCACAGACGCTGACGGACCCACCAGCATTTATTCCAGAATTTCCGGTGTAACAAAAACAATTGGCACAAAGGAGCAGAACGATGAAATTGGCCGAAGCCCTGATAATTAGAAGGGAATTGATGCGAAAAGTGGCCTCGCTGAAATCCCGCATTGCCCAAAATGCCGCTGTACAGGAAGGCGACACCCCGTCTGAAGACCCGGAAGGTCTTATGGCGGAAGCCCAGTCTACACTTGTGGAACTGGAAACCCTGATCTGCAAAATCAACCGAACCAATGTCCGCACCACCCTTCCCAATACCATGACGATGATGGAAGCCCTGGCACAACGGGAATGCCTTATCAAAAAACACGCCGTACTGGATAATACCCTCGACACTGCCCAGGTCAGACAACACCGGTACAGCCGTGAGGAAATCAAATGGGTGAAACTGCTGAATGTAAAGACCATTCAAAAACAGGCCGACGATATCTCCGGTCAGATACGTAAACTCAATACCGTCATTCAGGAAGCCAACTGGCTGACCGAACTGGCGGAATAGCCATACACGCCGGTAATGGCAGTAGTTTATCGGTGCGCAGCCGTAATAAAAAACAAGAGGTTAGGTGTGTTGTTCCCGCCTGAGAAAAAATGGGACCGTTCACGCCGCATCATATCAAAAAGATTGATGAAGGGTTTATACCGTGGAAGTATTTCTGACTGGAAAACATGAATCTTTCAGGCGGCGGGAACTGTACCGTTTTTTCGGTCTTTCTCCATGGGCCTGCGAAATATTTGGGACTGACTCCAGCGCACAGGGGCTGATGCTTCCGCTTCCGGGCGCCTTATTTCTTAGCGCACAGCGGGCTACCCCCAGGTGTGTCATAATCCCACAAGTATAGAAAAATTACCCCTTTGGGCGCACCAAGGAAGGTACGCCCACTGAAGCCCTGCATTACTGAAAAACTGGCGTTGAAATCGTCTTTGTTTAAGCGGGAATTAATCTCAACCCTGTCATAATTTGGATGGCAGTGTCCCCCTATCTTAAATAGAAACCTTCAGGGGGTAGCGCTCCCCGGAGAACTGTTTTGGGGTTTCTTTCCCGCCGCACCCCCTTTCTTCGTACCGGGACGGGCGCGGCCGGGGCCGGAAACGGAGACATACATCTTCTCCATGGGTACCAGATGCCTGGGCAGGAAGGCCTGCATCATGTCTTCCGCCGGTAGGACGCGCCGCGTTATTAGCTTGTCCCCGATAATGGCGCGTCCCGCAAGCACCACCGCCTCCGGTTTCGGGCGGGGCCGTTTGGGCGCGGTCAGGGTTATCTCGACCGTGGCCTGGTCGGCGGGGATAATGGCGTCTTTAAGGACAAAACCGGGGGGCGCGCCGTCCAGCACGACTTCGATGTCGCCCCGGAACCCGCCCTTGCGCACAGCATGGACGGTGAGGGAGGCGGTTTCACCGGTACGCACGTTGAGCGTGGAAGGAACGCTGATCAGGGCAAAATCAGGCCGGGGCGGCCCGAGGTAGAGCCGGTAAGTATAGTCAGCGCCGCCTTTCTGCTGCGCATCCAGAAGATGGACCTGGTAGTGGCCGTCTCCGGGAAGCGTGGCGGTGAGCACGGCATCGGCGTGATGGGTCAGGATCTCGAACAGTTTGTCTTTGGCGTCGTCATTCCAGGCGAGCACCGTGCCCACGCTGTCTGTCAACCGCACCAGCCCGTCCAGGGGCGAGCCCAGGCGCCGCGCCACAACCTCCGTCATGACCTCCTCCCCGGCACGCCCTTCAAAGGTAAACACGTCCACCTCGCCGGGGACGGCAAGGACGCCGTTCATGGTGCAGGGCAGGGTAACGAGGATCGCACTGTTTCCCTCCGTTTCGGGTTCGAAAAATTCCGGCGGGGTGTCCGCCGCGTAGGCGAGTTCATTCGAAATAAAACGGTCCGTTACGAGACGGGTCTGGTAAAAGCCGGGCTCGGCGGCGCCGGTTTCCAGCGCCAACTTGGTGACAGGCAGGTTGTATCCGTCAATGTCCGCGGTGGTCTCTTGACCGCATTGCCCGCCCAGGGGAAACATGCGCGTAATATAAGGCAGCTCCCCCAGATCCACGCGGTAGACAAAATCCTCACGGCCCCGATAGATGGCGTCGCGTATCTCCAGCGTATAGATGCCGTCTTCGGGCAATTTATAAAACAAAACGGGATCCGGGTGAAACCGGTAGTCATCCGCATAGGCCAGTTCCTTGCCGGCATGGTCGTAGACGGCAACGACGGCCTGGAACCAGCCGGGCACGGCGTCGGCCAGGTAGGGAATCAACCGCCGCGCGGACACCGCCGCCACGAGTTGTTGTCCCTGCCTGCCTTGAAAGCGGAATCGGTCCACATCGCCGGGCATGATTTGACCATTCAGCGCGGCAGGCAGGGTGAGGACCGGTTGCTCCGGCAGATTGAGTTTCCCGCCCGGAGTGTTGGGCTCCTGTTCCCGCGTCTCCGGCAGGGTTCCCACCTGGAAAAACAGGGGGTTGCTCAGGCTGGTGCGCCTGCCGATGCGGAATTCGCGAAGGCCCGGCGCCGCATCGGCGTCAATGACCAGTTCCACCTCGACCAGCTCGCCCAACTGGGCGTTTCGCTGCCGTTTCCGGTACTCCCGGAGTTCCCGCGCCGTGTGCGCCAGCTGCCACAGGTTCATTTCCGGGATGTTGTTGAGGAGCGGGTGGTCCGGCATTTCCACCGCCTGTTCTTCCTGCCCTTTGGCGGGCTTGCCCGGAAACAACTGTAAGGCTGCCGCCCGGGACACCTCTTTACGTTCCGCCTCGGGAAGTTCCTTCACGCGCATTTCCCACGTTTCCCGCAGCCGTTTTATTATTTCACGGCGCTGGGGGGCATCCAGGTTACCCAGCGGGCGGTAATGGTGAAGCACCTGCCCCCGCACGCCCTCCCCGGAAACCAGCACCTGGTTGACGCCCCGAAGATACTGGCCGCCCACATATATGCGGAAGGTGGTGCCCCGCTGTCCGCCTGCGGGATACAAGTATCCGACATGCGGGT
>JAKLHG010000245.1 GCA_022710255.1 Candidatus Hydrogenedentota bacterium | reverse complement strand
ACCTCCATCATTCTGAAATGGCTGCAGGAGACCTATAAGGCTGAAGTGGTGGCATTTATTGCCGATGTGGGCCAGGGCGAAGAAACGGAACCTGCCCGTAAAAAAGCGGTGGATACCGGCGCCGCGTCGGTGATAGTGGCCGATTTGCGCGAACCTTTTGTGCGTGATTTTGTGTTTCCCGCAATGCGCGCCAATGCCCTCTATGAAGGCTGTTACCTGCTGGGAACCAGCGTGGCACGGCCGATTATTGCCAGGGCGCAGATAGACGCGCTTCGCGAAACCGGGGCGGATGCCGTTTCTCATGGCGCCACGGGCAAGGGAAATGATCAAGTACGCTTTGAATTGACCTACATGGCGCTGGAACCTAACGTACGCATTATTGCCCCGTGGCGGGACCCGAATTGGACATTGAACAGCCGGGAAAAAATGATCGAGTCCGCAAACCAGCACAATATTCCGGTACCTGTTTCCAAGGCCAAACCCTATTCCTCCGACAGAAATTTACTGCATATCTCTTTTGAGGGCGGTATCCTGGAAGATCCGTGGAATGAACCTCCGGAAGACATGTTCCTCCTCAGTGTATCTCCCATGGCCGCGCCGGACATCCCCACCTATGTGGAAATTGATTTTGAAGAAGGTACTCCCGTGGCGGTGGACGGAGAGCGTCTGGCTCCGGTCATGTTATTGGAAAAACTGAACGCATTGGGTGGCGCAAATGGGATAGGGCGCGTGGACATGGTGGAAAACCGGTTTGTAGGCATGAAGTCACGCGGTGTGTACGAAACACCGGGCGGTACTATCCTTTATGCCGCCCACCGTGCTGTGGAATCCATTACTATGGACCGGGAGGTCATGCTGCAGCGCGACCAATTGTCGCCCAAAATCGCTCAACTCATTTACAACGGTTTCTGGTTCGCTCCGGAAATGGAGGCCTTGACCGCTTTTGTCAATAAGAGCCAGGAGAACGTCACGGGCACCGCGAGAATCCGCCTGTATAAGGGCAACTGTACTGTCGTGGGGCGGCGTGCGGAGAAAACCCTGTACGACCCGAAGATTGCCACGTTTGAGGAAGATGAAGGCGCCTACCACCAGGCCGATGCCACGGGCTTTATCCGGTTGAATTCCCTGCGCCTGCGTGCAAGAAGGAATGCGGGGCTTTTCTGACGTCTTGGTAGTATGCGGACCGCAGGAGCAACAAAATAATATAAAGTAACACATCATACTCCTTCCCAAATTCTATTTGGGAAGGTTGTATCTATTGAATTTTAATTTCCTGTTTCGCCTTGGTCTGACTCGTGTATTCCGAAACTCAATTACGATTCTGGAAAGCGGCACTGTGCGGGTAATCGTGTCCCCAAGTGCACCTGTTGTCATAATCGACCTCTGTTAACCGATGGTGGCAAAAGTAAGATATGTTCTTGTTGCGTATTCATTCCTAACATGGTATTCATCTGATAACGGTCCACATTTTTGCACTCAGTTTAAAATGTAACAACGCCATGATAGTTGTGGCTAATGAAAAGAGTGTATTTTGGGAGCAATATGACGTATTGTTTTTGCGTTCACAAATATAGTTACCATCCAGTTAGGGGTTTATTGTATGACGAGTGTTATTCCCAAGTTTGTCGATGCCAAGGATCTATGCCAGTATATTTCCCCCTTGGGAAACACTTTTGCCCTGGTCCAAAATCCACCGTTTGTCTTCCCGCCCTATGAAGCGTATCCACTCGGTGCAGCCCGCACCTGCCTGGACGACGGTTTGGAAGCTGTTGTGATGGATATGGACGGTACGACCACCACGACCGAGGCCCTATGTATAGAATCGCTGGCAACCATGGTGTCGTGCATGACCGGGAAGGGCAAGTCGGGCGCTTGTGAGGTTTTAAATCCGGACCGCGACTATCCGAATATCATTGGTAACAGCACGACCCTTCATGTGGAGTACCTTGTTAATCGATACAAGGATCAAATACAGCCAATGGCGGTTTGTGAACACTTTATTCGCGCTGCCGCCTGGAATATGTGTTGTGGCATCGACCCAAGGCGGGGGACGGAGGCACGCACATCATTGATTACGCAGGGACTGTCCGATTTGTTGGCATTTCCAGACTTCAATGAACTGTGCGACAAACTTGGTACGCAAACGGCCGAGGAAACAACTTCCGCATGCCGGAGTCTGGCGCCCTTATGGCTGTCGCGCCTCAAGATGGAGAACACACCCAACCTGACCCGCATCGGTATTGAAATTTATTACCAGCATTATCATGAACTGCTTGCCAACATGAACGCCAGTGTACAGCGTGTAGCGGACGGGCGTCCTCGACTTATTGAACCCATGCCAGGTATCGGCATCGCACTGGCCTTGCTTAAGGGATGGCTGGGTGAATCGGCGGCACCACTGGGGGAACGGGTCGCGTCATTACTTCAAAAATCCTATGCATCGAAGCGGCAAGAAATAGGAATGGGCATGCCGCACCTGGGCGAACTGGGCGCGTATTTTAAACGCAATCCCGTTAAACTCGCCTTAGTTACTTCTTCCATCGCCACAGAGGCAAATTTCGTTTTGGGAGAAGTGTTTCGTGTTATCGTCGATGAAATCGGTGATTGGGAGATTCCTGCGGAAATGCGTGAACGCATACAACTTGGGTTTTCAGATCCAATGCGTTTTTACGATGCCTTCATTACCGCAAGTGATTCCAGCGAAATCCGATTAAAACCCCACCGCGATTTGTATTCCATTGCCCTGAACACACTCGGGGTCCCCCCGGAACGGTTCCATCGCGTGGCTGGTTTTGAGGATAGTGAATCTGGTGTCATCGCCATCCGCGCCGCTGGAATACCGCTTTCTTGCGCCCTCCCCTTTACCATGACAGCAAAACACGGTTTTGAAGCTGCTACGTGGATTTGTCCGGGTGGCATGCCTGAGGTCATGGTGTTGCGTCATTTTTTCTTGCCGGAATCGTTGCTTGCATAAGGGGTTATGCTCAAGGCACTAACGTTGTACTGAAATCAGCAGCGTCAACAACGAGGCCCATCATTTATTTATTATTAGGCGCTTACGGCCATTTCGCTTACAATTAATTATGAGTTTGAAAATACTGGGAGCGCCGCCATCCTTGGGGGCTGAAGAGGGCAAGATAGACTATGATGTTAGCCCTGCCGGCAAGGATGCCGGCGCTCCCAGTAACTTAATACAAAGATAGTTGCTCCGAAGGCGCCGCTTCTTCCGGGCGTAGTCCCGGACGAAGCGTAGATCCCTTATATCTTTTACAACCCGTTTAATTCCAGATAATCCGACGGGTCTGTTAGAATTCAATGAATTAATATATAATATACTAAGACTAAAAATATTTATATAAAAAAAATACATTGACAACAAATACAAAAAATGTTATTCTATAAAAACTAAAACTTATAACGTTGTAGATTATGATGATTGAAAAGGAGGTGGTATTTAGTCTGGTCGATATGAATTGGCATAAGGATGTTGTGGTATATGTGTTTTTATGGAAACAAAACGCTTAAGGAATCACCAAAATGAAGAGAAAAGGGTTTACATTAATAGAATTGCTGGTCGTGATTGCTATTATAGGTATCCTGGCAGCCATCCTGCTTCCCGCTCTGGCCCGTGCCCGCGAAGCGGCCCGCCGGAAATCGTGCCAAAATAATCTGAAACAATGGGGCACCATTTTCAAACTGTATGCGGATGAACAAAAGGATTACTGGCCGCCCATGCACATGACCAATATTCTGAATCCGAACTGGCCAAGTGGTACACTGGCTGATCAGGTTACGCCTGCTGCCCAGCCGATGATTTCCGCCTGGTACCCCAATTACAACAGCGACCCGTCCATCCTGATTTGCCCGTCCGACGCCGAAAACGATATTGAGGATTTGCAGAATGCGGACGGAGATTGGGATTTTTACAAACCTGAAGCGCAAAGCGGCAAAGCCGCTTACACCTACAGTTACTTTTATTGCGGCTGGATGTTCGACTTGTTAGATAAACCTTATCTTCCGCCGAACGAAATATCGCTCTATCCGAACCTGGTAGCTGGCACTGCCGCTGTTGGTCTTCCTGCTCCGGTCGATGGATTCATCCCGCAGCAGTTTGGCGCCGGGTTGGATGAAGGACTACGGCAGCTTATGTTTGTCAACGACCCAGGAGGTGTTGGCATTATGGAAAAGATGTGTGCCGACCTCGAAGTTACTACTGGGTTGGGCAACGGTCAAGGGGATACGATTTACCGGCTTAAAGAGGGTAACGAACGTTTCCTGATTACAGACGTGAACAATCCCCAGACTTCCGCCATGGCGCAGAGTACCATTTTTGCCATGATGGACCTTTTCAGCAACAGTGGCGGAATTGCCCTGTTCAACCATGTTCCCGGTGGCTGCAACGTATTGTATATGGACGGCCATGTGGATTGGATTCCATATGTGGCGCCTGCTCCTGGCGCGGACTTGAGTGCAAGCATGGACTTAGGCGCAACCCAACCCGTGTTGCCCAGCATGGCGGGAGTTATCGGTCTCTTCAACGCTGAACTGTAATAGTTTATCTTTTGTTACTTTTCCCCCCTGCAACCCAGCGGGTTGCAGGGGATCGTTGTTTATCAGGGTACAGATATCGCGGCATTATGAAATCGAACAGGTTGCGGACACCATTTACCAGCCTTTTTGTGATTGAGAACCGTTTTGAGATGGTCAAACAGCATTTCCCAGCAATTCTGTAAAACGTGGCGTGGTGTTTTTTTTGCCAAACTAACGAATTTTATGGTATCGTTACTACAGAATGAAAAGGTTACTGTCGTTATGCAAAGAAAGGAGGTGTGTAGTTCAGGCGTAGCGCAGATTCGTGAGTGTTGGGTTGTGTTTTGTGTGTTTATATCAAAACGAAGGAGTTCATTATGAAGCGTCGTGGATTTACGTTAATTGAATTGTTGGTCGTGATAGCCATTATCGGCATCCTGGCGGCTATACTGCTTCCCGCCCTGGCGCGTGCCCGCGAAGCGGCCCGCCGGAAATCGTGTCAAAACAACCTGAAACAATGGGGCACTATTTTCAAACTTTATGCCGACGAACAAAAGGATTACTGGCCACCCCTTCAAATCACCAGTATTTTGCGTGATGGCTGGCCCAACGGCAACCTCTTGGATGAATTGGATATTGGCGCCCAGCCGCAGTACACGTCCTGGTATCCCAATTATAACAGCGATCCATCCATACTGATTTGCCCTTCGGATGCTGAAAACTCGATTGATGACCTGAAAAACGCCGATGGCGACTGGGATTTTTACAAGCCGAACCAAAGTTACACGTACAGTTATCTTTATGTCGGCTGGATGTTCGATCTCTTGAACCGGCCCTATCTGCCGCCGGTAGCGATGAACACGCTTACGAATCTTGCCGCAGGCACATCAGCGCTGAACTTGCCCGCACCTCAAGATGGTTTTATTTCCGCCCAGTTTGGTGCGACGATTGATGAGTTGCTGCGGAAAGTACTTACCGAAACAGGGCCGCCTACTGGTATTTCCATGCTCCGTGTCGTAAACGAGGATGTCAAGGTTCCGGCGGGAGTCGGCAACGGTGGCGGTGATACTGTTTATCGTTTGAAAGAGGGTAATGAGCGGTTTATGATCACGGACGTCAACAACCCGCAGACCTCCGCCATGGCGCAAAGCACACTCTTTGCCATGATGGACCTGTTTGGCAACAGCGGCGGTATTGCCCTGTTCAACCACGTTCCCGGCGGCTGCAATGTATTATTCATGGACGGCCACGTGGACTGGATTCCCTACGTGGCGCCCGCCCCCGGTCAGGACAATAGCGTTAGCATGGACCTGGGCGCTACCCAGCCTGTGTTGCCGAGTCTGGCCGGTGTGATTGGTATTTTTAATTCCGACCTGTAATTTTAAACCGGAATTACGTTATATTTCCCCCGCGGACTTGATGTCCGCGGGGGACTCTTTTATTTAGGGGATCTATTATTGGGTTGGCAACAATCGTATGAATCTCAACGAGCCCGAAAGTTTTAGACGGGTTATTTTTCTTTACAATATCTTTAGGCGCTTAGGACCATTTCGCTGACAAATAATTATGAGTTCAGTTTCTTACCACGAGGAGCGTTATGTCCCGGTTGAGTTCAAGAATACAAAAACAACGCGGCATTCCGGTTTTTCGCGGTGTCCAGTACCGTGCTTCGAACCAAGTCGACCTTCGCGAAAAAAACGGAATGGCAGTGGTTA
>JAKLHG010000244.1 GCA_022710255.1 Candidatus Hydrogenedentota bacterium | reverse complement strand
AAGCTGAAGCGCGCCCTGCTGGAGATGGAGGGCGTGGCCTTCGACGGCGCCGGCCGGGTTCAGGCATCATTCTTTTATAAATAAAAAAAGATATTTATCATCGTCCCTTCAAGTACTGCTTGATGTTCCGATAATCGTTTTCATGAGGCCCGATCATCACCGCTTTCGGGTTTCAGCCGACCCGTCCGCGGGCATACCACGGGCACGCGGCCTCAGCGGACCTCGAAGGACCCCTCCGCGATTTTCTGCCCGGCCGCGTTCAGTTCAACCCGGTAGGTTCCTGCCTGCCACCGCCCCGGCTCGTTCCAGCCGACCCCGGCCGCCTGCATGATTCCCCGCCACCCCGCCTCGCCGTAGCTCGTCCGTTGCGAACGGGAAAGGACGCTTCCGTCGGGCTTGTGGTAGGCGGCGTGAATGACGAAATCCCTGCGGGGATTCGGGTCCGCAAAGGCAAGCTGCAATTCCCAGTTGACGATCCGGGTGTCCGCGCGGGGGAACCGCTGCGCGTAGCTCCTCCGACCGTACGGCGGGACATCCGAACCGCTCTCGAAGAAGCGCAGCACAGTCTGCTTCGGGTCGATCGCCAATGCGGGCAGCGGCAGCAATTCCCCGTTCCGTTCGTACTGCGCGAGGCTGCCGCTTTCGACCATGGAATCTCCGGGAACGGTCACGCGCGTCGATTTAAGGTGAAAATCCTGATCGACGGACGTGGATTTCTCTACTCCGGCGATGTCGAGGACCATATCCCGGGGGGGCGGAATCCTGAAGTACAGCCGGTGGTGAGCGCCGTCCTCCCAGTACTTGTAGATCGCGGCATGGGCGATGGCATTGCCCAGGACGCAGGCCTTGGTTTCGAAACCGTGATTGGGCCCGACAATGGCAATGGCGTCCCCCGTGGTGATCCCCTGAACCAGAGTGGGCAGGAGGGCCGGCCGGTTCATCGTTTTGAGCTTCTCCCGCATGGCCCGCACCCCCTGGGTCATGGGGGGATTTTTGCAATTCGGGTTCATGAGGGCCGACGGGGTTTTCCCCGCGGCGTCTTTCGCGTTTCCGTCCGCTCCCCGCAGAACGAGCAGCCGGAATATCTGCTCGTCACACAGTTCGCGTTTGGTCCCTTTCAGATCATAGTAGTTCCATCCCGCGGCGGCAAAATGCAGGGGCGTCCAGCCGGCGTCGGTTCTCGCATGAATATCGGCGCCCGCCGCGATGAGCCGATCCACGACATGGATGTGCAGGAACCGGGCTGCCACGTGAAGCGGGGTGATTCCATGCTTGTCTCGGGCATTCGGCCGGGCTCCCCCTCGAAGCAGCGAATCGACCGTTTCCAGCGCGCCCCTTCGGACCATCTCGCCCTGCGCGCTGATGACGGCGACGCCTTCGCAGGCGACATGCAGGGGAGTGCCGCCGCCGAAGGATTCCTTTGCCGCCGTATCGGCGCCCTTTTCGATCAGGATTTTTGTGAGACCCGCATGGTTGTAGGTTGCCGCCTGGTGCAGCGGCGTTTTCTGGTTTATGCCCCTGGCGTCGACGCGGGCGCCGCTTTGAATCAGGATCTGCGCGATTTCAAGATCCGGGGCCGTCAGCGGCCGATTCGTCCCCGCCAGCCACATGAGGGGGGCCCGCTCGTCGGAGGCCTTTACGTCGGCGCCGGCGGCGATCATCCTTCGCACCATTTCGGGCGAACCCGATTTCACCGCCAGATACAGAGGCCTGGCGCCGGTTTTGTCCGTGCCATTGGGGTCCGCCCCTTTGGAGAGCAGCGACTCCACAGCCCGCATGTCCTTTCGGGCGATGGCTTCGTGCAGGCTCCCCGGCTCCCCGGCCGCCGGGGCGGCATTCATGGCAAACAGCCGGCCGGCTGTCTTCGAATGATTCGAAGCGACGTCCTGATCCGCCATCCCGACGGAGGGCATGAGCAGGGAAAGAAGGATCAGCGCCGTTATCAGGGACTTTGCCGGAAATCCCGCCCGCCGCATGCCCCTGTCTGTTTCGGACCGGTGGTCGATCCGCCCGAATTTCCTCGACGCTGCGGAATGATCTTCTGGAACGCTCACCCTGGTTGACATGGCTTTTCCTTCCGGTGATGATGTCGATGTTCGACAAGAATTTATGCCATTTGATTGCCCGTTGCAACACCGAATCGCAAAGGGTCGGAGGATTTTAAAACCGGAAATGATTCCAGAGACCGATGCGATAACGGCTTGCGTTTGGTACGCGGAACCGGTGACAAAATTCAAGGGCCGGCGAATATCTGTTTGTTGCATCTCCGGAAAAAGAAAAGGGCGCCGAAGCGCCCCTTTCCCTTCCGTTCAAAGCGTTAAATTAGATTTTCTTTCTGATCACGCCAAGACCCGCGAGCCCGAGCCCGAGGAGGAGGAGCGTTGCAGGTTCGGGAACCGGCTGCTCCGGGATTTTGGTGGCAGCCAGGATGTTGATATACCACGGTGTGACAAGTTGCGAATCCCAATAGTAGTGACCTGCCCAATGGCCGCCAGCCTGATTGTTAACCAACCATTCGCAGTAGTCCTCCCACCAGTTCCAGCCGTGGTTCGGGTTGTCGAGGTCGCCCGGATCGGCATGGAGATTGGTCATGGGGGTGCCCATGTCATCCACTCCGAGCATCAACTCGAGGCCTTTGTAAACCGCCCACATGGCATAGCCGTTACCGAAGTTGCCGTCCCAACCGCTCGCAGCGTCTTTCCAATGATTATTCAGAAAGGCAATGGCCGCATCCACGTTTGCGTTCCCGATGCCCTTTCCAAGAAATGCCTGCTGGATGAGCAGGGACCCTGTTTCGTTCACCTCTCCGTATCCTGAAGGTGCGGGCCCCTCGTACCCCGCGGCACCATAGTAGGGGCTCGCGAGATTCATATTCTGGCTGTAGCTTGTCCAATAAGCGAGCTCGTCTTTAACGAAGGCAGGCGCGGTGACCCCCATCTGCGAGGCGAAGAGCATCCCGATGACCGGCCACTGGGTAGTGGATGTGTCGGAGCCGCCGTAGTTGGCGTAGTATCGCCAACCGCCGCGGTCACTAATACCGGTTGCCGGGTCGCTCTGGCCGAAGGCGAAATAGTCGACCGTGTTCTGGACCACGTCGCGGTACGTCCAGGCGCCGCCCGCACCACTGCCGTCCGTTCTTGTAGCCAGCGGTCCCACCGTCACCAGCTTATTGGGGTCTCCCGACGAAGCGATCGCCGGCAGAACGATACCCGTTACATAGGTATCTCTATTTAAAACATTCGAATTGAATTTCACGCCGATACCATTGCCATCACTGTCCGGGTCACCCATAGGTTGCACAGCAATCGAGACAGCCTGAGCATTGCTAAGTAGAAAGTTCAGACCCTTGTCGACCACTGCCTGATAGGCCACCGCATTGGCGCCCCAGTTCGGCTTCTCCTCTAGGAATGATAGCACAGCGGATCCGGTATATGACAGCGTATACTCGAGAGCACCTGATCCGAAGGCGCCAGTTGTCGCATTCTGCGTCGTGGCAAGATAGGCTAAGCCCGCATTGATGGCCGCCCGTTTCTCCAGCTCCGTGGCCGCACCGGCAACGCCAACAAACCAGATGGCGGCCATGAGAAGCGCCACAATAAACAACAAACGTTTCTTCATGCGTTTTCCCCCTTTCTTTTGTTTGAACGGAATCAATAACGGATTAACAATGAATGGAACTTCCCCCTCTCTATCTGATAATTCAAATTTCGTGCCACATTAGCCAAAGCCGACTGCAGGAACGGCCACGGAAAGCTTAATCATTGATTTGAAACATGAATATTGTTCTGTAAAACATTGCAATATAAGCAATTATCATTGGACATCGCTTTGGATTGTCAAAAAATGTAAAATAATCCGACAGGTTGTCGGTTTTTAAAACTATATTGAAATATAAGTATCGATACAGTTGCTTTTAATACAAAAAACTGGAAATGTCGAATTCCGGAAATGTGGGGTGGGGTGGTTTTAGAAGTGCCGAAGCCAGGAACGTTTGAAGTTGTAAAAAATTCCGACAGAAAAAACCGCCGAATGACCGCACAATTTATGAGAAATACATCAATTATCCAATGATTACAAATAAATGAAATGCTTTGCTGACTGTTTTGAAAATGTAAAGATTTCCGACACGCCATTGAATGTAAAGTTACTGGGCGATTCCACAGGAAATGCTTTCCTTGCACGAAGCGCCTTCGGGGAGGAATGATCAGGCCGGTTTCGGATTGCTAGATGGGAGTGTGAAAACGGTCCGGTCTCCGGCGCGAATTGTCCTCTTTCACGCCGAAGACCGGTGTTTCATTGAGGATGGTTGGTTCAAAATGCCAAGCACATGTCTCACTTTGCAGGAGCGGGTGCAGGAGCGGGGGCCGGCGCGCCTGCCATCTTCTTCTGTATTTCCCGGATCGCTTTGGCGATCTGGGAGTCCGGTTTCACCGGCTCGACCATCACGATGTATTTGGTGTTGATGTAGGAAGCGTCCGGCCCGTGCGGCTCCCTTCCCCTTTTCACCAGGAGCGCCTGGCCCTCCTGCGTCGGCGGGTTTTTCTGAAAATAATACGCTTCACTGAGGACCAGGAAATCCCTTTCGATCCTGTCCACCTTGCCGTAAAAGACCTGGCCGTCGCCCAGCAGCACCGCCTGGTATTCCGTCTTGAAGTCCGGTTTCTTCTCCCCGGCGCACCCCTGGATCATGAAGCCGGCCGCCGCTAACGCCGCAACGAGCAACAGGAACAGCCTACGCGTTTTTCGTTTCATCGCCTTTATCCCTCCTTTCTTGATGTGAAGCATCATAGGGAATACAGCCCCGCCTGTCAACGAAATGAAATGACACTTTCTTTTTCTCCCCGACAGTCGGATCGTCCGCGATGCGCCGGATCGCCCGGTCCGGCGCATCTTTGTCCTGCTTCGGCAGTTATTTTCTTAAAGGTTGTCTGAATGACAGGTGGCGAGGAGTCGCGACTCTTTGTGAGGATGGATAAAGGTTTCCCGTTCCGGATCAATTGGGTTTTATCCGCTACACAGTCCGCACTAATAGATGGCAGTGTCGGAATTCTTTACAGATTCAAAAATACCGCAACTTGTTATTATTTCTAATATAAACACCATAAAATAACGATTACTTCCATCTCAGACGTCGGGATTCTTTACAAAATCAAAACAGGCAGTGATCATAGCAAATATTTATTATTATTCAAAATACCTTAAAAAACAAAGCCCGATTCGTCCCCCCCATTGTCGGATTATTTTACAATTCTTGACACAGGACCGCTATAAGAAACCGGAGCCATGTATTACACGGCTATCATGGAGGAAAAATATATAATAATAAAATTTTGTTATCATTACGAAATAGAATATTAAATATTGCAATACAACTGTTGATCATCATTTAAGGCACATAATTTGCAATAATAAATACAAAATGGAACTTCATTTAATGAATTACATTCAAAATATATGATTTCCTTCACGATTTCCAAGAAAATGCATATAATAAGGTAGGTAGATCAAAAACTAAAACGGCTGGTAAACAAATTTAGGAGGTGGCTTATGAAAAAAATTTTAGCGGTCTTGAGTGCAATGATGTTCATTGCCATGGTGTTTTTCACACCGTCTGCCATGTCGGCAACAACTGCGGATGTCCTGTTCCTAGTGGATGAGTCCGGTTCCATGTCCACTGAACATGCATGGCTCGGAAACATGGTAACCTCGTTAAATAACGACCTTGTTGCTGCTTCGGTGACAAACAACCGGTACGGGCTCGTGGGTTTCGGTACTTCTTTGCATGGTGGTGGTACTTATCAAGTGCCGCATACACATATCGTGGGCACGGGGGACTGGGGAACGGCTACTGAACTGTCAGCATCTACAGCCGGTCTTGTTGTGAATGGCGGTACGGAGGACGGTTGGAGGGCCATCGACTATGCAATTGATAACTACACCTACCGGCCCGGCGCCGCGAAAAACTTCATCCTTGTCACCGATGAGGACAGGGACAATACGGACGCTTCACTCTCATACGCCGGGATCCTTGCTGCCCTGAACGGTGGCCCTTACATGTTGAACGCGGTTGTGGACCAATATTTTTATGTTGGAACGCAAAGTGCTCTTGGAGTTGATGCAGATGGCTATGCCTATTTAGCAGATGGTGCTGGAGGGTATACCAAGACTCTTGGCTATACCACTGGTACGTCTTCTAACATTTACCAGCAGTATGTTCAATTGGCACTGGCAACCGGAGGCGCCGCATGGAATCTTAACCTTCTCCGAGCGGGTGGACTGACGGCACAGTCCT
>JAKLHG010000243.1 GCA_022710255.1 Candidatus Hydrogenedentota bacterium | reverse complement strand
CGCGGGGATACCCAAGGCGCGCCCCTATGTGGGTAAACGCAAGCGTGGACTGGTCATTATTTCCACGGCGGCGCCGTCCCTGATGATCATGCCCTTCAGCCATATCGCGAAAATCATGAAGTCCGCGGCCCTGTTGCTGTGCGGGCAAAAGCCTAAGATGCTGTGGATTGGCCTGGCCGCCATGGAAGAACATACCGTTTTAAGCGACAAGATTAAGGCAAAAGCGCGGCGCCCGGGCCGGGATATTGTCGCGTAAAGGCGTCAAGGGTGAATCTTTCGAGAAGTTTACCAAAGATAAGCGCCGTTTGCATCGGATTGAGCGGACCGACCAGTCGGATCGGTCCGATCGGTCTGATCGGTCTGATCGGTCCGATCACATAACCCACAGCCGCCCGAACAAACCGCTTTTGCCGGGTCTTTCCGCCTCACACCCCGACAAAGTTTCTGACCATGGTCTTGCCATGTTGCGTAAGAATGCTTTCGGGATGGAACTGCACGCCCCAGACGGGGTAGTCCTTGTGCGCCACGGCCATGATGACCCCGTCTTTGGTCTGCGCGGTCACTTCAAGGCAGTCCGGACAGGTCTCGGGCTTGATGACCAGGGAATGGTACCGTGTCGCGGTGAAGGGGGAGGGTACGTCCTTGAAGAAGGTGTTGTTGTTGTGGGTGATCTCGCTGATTTTGCCGTGCATGATGACGCCCGCGCGCACCACGTCGCCGCCGTACACGGCGCCGATACTCTGGTGGCCGAGGCATACGCCCAGGGTCGGGATTTTCGGGCCGAGGCTGCGGATGACGTCCATGGAAATACCGGCCTCATAGGGGGTGCACGGTCCGGGCGAGACCACGATGCGGTTCGGTTTGAGCGCCTCGATTTCCTCCACGGTTATCTTGTCATTTCGGAACACCCGGATGTCTTTTTCGAACTCGCCGAAATACTGCACCAGGTTGTACGTGAACGAGTCGTAGTTGTCAATGATGAGGATCATGATTCCAACCCTTTCTCCGCGTATTCCACCGCCTTCATGAGGGCTTTCGCCTTGTTGACCGTCTCCTCGTATTCCCGTTCCGGGTTGCTGTCGTACACGATGCCCGCACCGGCCTGCACGTAGGCGCAGCCGTCCTTCAGAATCATGGTGCGGATGAGGATGCACGTGTCCATGTCGCCCGAGTACGAGATGTAGCCGCAGCCGCCCGCATAGGGGCCGCGCCGTTCCGGCTCCAGCTCGTCGATAATTTCCATGGCGCGGATTTTGGGTGCGCCGCTGACCGTGCCCATGGGAAAGGTGGCGGCGACGGCCTCGTAAGCGCTGCAGTCGGGCCGCAGTTTTCCGGCCACCTCGCTGACAATGTGCATCACGTGGGAATACCGCTCCACCACCATCAGCTTGTTCGGCACGGGCGCGACCGTGCCCGCCTCGCTGATGCGGCCGATGTCGTTGCGGCCGAGGTCTACCAGCATGATGTGCTCGGCCAGCTCCTTTTCGTCCGCCATAAGCTCCGCCTCGAGGGCGAGGTCCTCCTCGGGCGTGGCGCCGCGTTTGCGGGTGCCTGCGATGGGCCGCACCATGGCACGGTCGCCCTTCACCTGGGTCATGACTTCGGGACTGGAGCCGACCAGCGCGAACTCGGGGAATTGCAGCAGCAGCATATACGGCGACGGGTTGATGCAGCGCAGCGCGCGGTAGAGGGTCACGGGCCCCAGGCCGACCTGCCGCTTGAAGCGCTGGGACAGCACGACCTGGAAGATGTCGCCGGCGCAGATGTACTCCCGCGCCTTGCTGACCGCGTCGCAGAATGCTTCCTTGGTGAAGTTGGATTCAATTTTCGGTTCTTCGGGCGCGCTGTGCAGGCGTTCGGTCGCCACGACGAGTGGCCCGCGTAGGCGCTGCTCGATTTCATGAATCTTGCGCAGCGCTTCGTTGTAGACCGCGTCCGGGTGGTCCGTGACGTGGGCGTTCGAAACGATCTTGATCTTATTGTTGACATGGTCGAACACCAGCAGCGTGTCGGTAATCATGAAATACAGGTCGGGCAAGCCCAGGGTGTCCGGGTTCGTGTCCGGCAGTTTTTCGAACTGGCGTACCTGGTCGTAGGAAATATAGCCTACGGCGCCGCCGTGGAACGCGGGCAGCCCCGGTACCGGCGCGGGTCGGTACTGTGCCATGTGCTTGCGCAATTCATTCAACGTATTTTCCGAGGAAAACGGTTCTTCCTTCCCGTTGCGTAAGATTACGCCTTCCATGCCTTTGGCGCGGAAAACGATGGAAGGATTGGCGCCGATAAAGGAATACTGGCCGATGGTGTCGGCCTTTTCCACGCTCTCGAGCAGGAACGCATAGGAGGCGTTGCGCGCCACCTTTAAATAGGCCGTGACCGGGGTTTCCAGGTCCGCGAGGATTTCTTTATATACGGGGACCAGCGCATTATCGTGGGCCAGTTTGCGAAATTCATCCAGTGAGGGAACTATCATTACAGGAACTCCTTGTTTAAAAAAGAATACGAAAAGACTTCTCCAAGCCGGCGGTTTGGAGCATTACAGGGCATGTGAGCGTCGCCAACGGCGCACATGCTGTTCCAGTCCCTGTCTGTTTCCGTCCCGGTTCAGCATCGCACGGGAACTCCCTTTTCGGCGAGGTACCGTTTTGCCTCCAGGATGGTGTGTTCCTGATAGTGAAAGATGGAAGCTGCCAGCGCGGCGTCTGCGCCGCCCTCCTGCAGTGCGGCGCGCAGATGCTCCAACGTGCCCGCACCGCCGCTCGCAATGACCGGAATGCCCACGGCATCGGCCACGGCACGTGTCAATTCGATATCATACCCGTCCTTGGTGCCGTCGCAATCCATGGCGGTGAGCAGAATCTCGCCCGCACCGCGCGCCTCGGCCTCTTTCGCCCAGGCCACGGGTTCAAGCCGGGTGGCGCGCCCGCCGTCCCGCCCGCCGTGGCTCTTTACATAATAGCCCTCGCCTTCGCCGGGCTGGTATTTCATGGCGTCAATGGCGACCACGATGCATTGGGCGCCGAAACGCGCCGAGGAGGCGTTGATGAAATCCGGGTTTTCTATGGCAGGCGTGTTGACGGACACTTTGTCCGCGCCCGCGTTCAGCATGCGGCGAATGTCGTCCATGGTGCGGATGCCGCCGCCGACGCACAAGGGCATGAATACCTGCTCGGCCGTGCGGCGCACCACGTCCACCATGGTGTCACGGTTGTCCGTCGAGGCGCGAATGTCCAGAAATACGATTTCGTCCGCCTTCTCCTCGTCATAGCGGCGGGCGATTTCCACCGGGTCGCCCGCGTCGCGCAGGCCCAAAAACTTCACGCCTTTTACGACACGGCCGTCGGCCACGTCCAGACAGGGTATAATCCGTTTTGCCAGCATGGGTTAAGTTCTCTTGCACTTTTTACTTCAGGACTGCGGATGGCTGATAAAAATTCAGGGTTCAACTCCACCGCATATCGGGGTCTTTTGTATCATCGGGTTTTTCCGTCAAGGGCGTATCCGTAATTGTGTTTTCCCATTCCGGTGCGACCGATGGCAAAACCTCTCCCTCAAGGTCGTCAAGAAGCGGCGGCAACGCGGTTTCCTCATCGGAACCGCCGGTTTCCACATCCTGCTTCGAGGCCGCACCGTTATAGTCAATGTCTGGCAACCGGGTGAGATGCTCTTCCTCTTCCGCAGTAATGGTGTCTTCCGGTTCTTCCTCAGCGGGGGCGCTTCCGGCTTTCACCGCCAGGGCACTCCCGGTGAAATTGTCGGTGGATACGGCTTCGGCGGGCGTTTCCGTTATGGCGGTATGGGGCGCATAGGCTGCCTTCTCCGCATTCGCGGCAACCTGTTCCCGCATCTGCCGCCCCGCTTTGGAGGCATTCACATGTACGCCCTTGATATTGACGCGAACCGTTCCCAGGTTCTCGACCGCCAGCACTTCCCGTGCCGTGGTCGCCAGGTAATCCGCCACCATTCTGGCGCAGCGGTTGGCGGCAAGGGCCGTGCTGTTTCTCAACACCACGTCGGCGATGATGGACGCCTGCGTGCCGCCTTTGTCCGGCTTGACATCAAGGTTGATGGCATATACTTCGGGCATTTTGCGCATGACTTTCGTAAGTGCCTTGCGTACCGGTTTCAACTGAATCTGTATGTCGCCCTGGGCGCTTGGATAGGTGATGGTTTTGCCTTTCCGGCCGGGGATGCGTGGAAGAAAACCGTAGCCTCCGACCACCACGAGCACAATGCCCAGAATCATGCCCGGCAGGCGGAGATTCAAGGAGCCGTCGCCTTGTCGCGGCCAGATGCTGAGAATATAATCGCGTGCCTGTTGCGCCTCCTGGATATCAAATATAAGGCAGAGGAGGAATACACCGCCCAGAAGAACCAGCAGGCAGATAAGTTTCATGACCGTGAGTTTCATAACAGGTATCCTTGTCAATGCGTTCGTTTACAGATTTCAATGGGGTATACTTCAGATCAAATCAAGTAAACTATACGAGGGTTAACGAAAATATCTTATCATAAAATGGTTTGATACTGCGAAAGAGCCGTTTCCACGCCGCCAACCAGTACAATGCCCGCCCTGGAATCTTCCCGGTAAACGGTGATGAACCCGTTCGGGAGCGTATGGTTCTTGATGCCTTTTGTGTTTACAGTTTTTTTCGGCCTTTATTTTATACAGAGGGGACGCGTTTCAGCTGTCCGGCGGGCTCTGGTTGTCGGAGGCAGCCCCGGTGGGCTACTATTACGGCCTGAAAAAAAAGAAAGGTCGGCAATCGGCCCGGCCTTGAACCATGGGAAGTCGTTGCATGGATGAACTATTCAGGCGTGTTCGTGTATGGCTTTTAGCGGCCCGCCCGAAAACCCTGCCTGCCGCCATCGCGCCGGTGCTGCTGGGTACGGCCCTGGCCTGGGGAGAGAGCGCCTTTCACGCGTTGTCCGCCTGTGCCACGCTGATAGCGGCGGTGCTGATCCAGGTGGCCGCGAATTATGCCAACGATTATTATGATTATCTCAAAGGCGCGGACACCGGGGAACGCCAGGGGCCTGTGCGCGCCACCCAGGCCGGGTTGGTGACGCCCGTGCAAATGCGGAACGCCACGCTATTGATATTATTCCTCGCCGCTCTTTTCGGCCTTTACCTGGTTTATCGCGGCGGCTGGCCCATCCTGCTAATCGGCCTGCTGTCAATGCTTTTCGCCGTACTGTACACGGGCGGTCCGTTCCCGTTGGGGTACATCGGTGTCGCCGACCTTTTCGTGTTTGTCTTTTTCGGGCCTGTGGCTGTTGCCGGCACCTATTATGTTCAGGCGCTGTACATACCTTGGCCGCCGATCTTTGTCGGGTTCGCTCCCGGTCTGCTTTCTGTCGCGATTCTGACGGTGAACAACCTGCGCGATGTGGACCAGGACCGGCAGGCCGGCAAAAAAACACTCGCCGTGCGGTTTGGTGTCGGCTATGCCCGCGTCCAGTACCTTGTCTGTATGGTCGTTGCCCTCGCGGTTATTCCCCTGAGCGCCGCCCTGCTCACGGGACGCGTTCTATCCTGCCTTGCCCTTTTCGCGCTGATTCCTGCGTCAGGATGCGTGAAAATTGTATTTACAAAATGGGAGGGGGCTATTTTGAGCCAAACCCTGGCGGGCACAGGCAAAGTGCTTCTGCTCTTCAGTGTTCTTTTTTCCCTGGGCTGGCTCTTTTCTTGATCCTGGTTCGTGCAGGAAACAGGAGGAAATCCAGGTAAAGTGCCTTGACTGCGGCGGGTAAAGAAATCACGCGGTTTATTTTCTTGAACTCTATAGACGACCTGGTTCGCGAAGTTTTTTCTCTGTCGCAGTAAATTCGTATAATGTTAATTCTTCCGCCGAACGCTGTGTGTGCATTATGCATGTAAAGGAATGCCGTCATGTCCGGTTGTCTGAGAATATTCCTCCTCGGATGGGGTTTCGTTCTGGCCCTGCACGCTGCCGGAGCGGAGGAACCCTGTCTTGAATCCCACCTGTTCTACTACGGCTGGTACGGCAACCCGGAAACGGATGGCCAATGGCGGCATTGGGACCATCCCACGCTGCCGCGGCAGGGAGAAGGCACGCCCCACCGGCCACCGGAAGATATTGGCGCGAATTTCTATCCGGCCGAAGGCTTATACAGCAGTTTGAGCCGGAAGGATGTGGCGCGCCAGATGGAGCAAATCAGAAATGCGGGTGTCGGTGTGCTGGCGGCGTCGTGGTGGGGTAAAGACGATATCTCTGACCGGTCGCTGGCGTTGCTTTTTGAACTCGCCCCGGAATACGGGCTGAAGATTTGTTTC
>JAKLHG010000242.1 GCA_022710255.1 Candidatus Hydrogenedentota bacterium | reverse complement strand
CGCCGCCGTTGCGCCAGCATTTGGAGGATATTCCGGCCCTGGCGCAGCATTTTCTCCACGCGCTGCAAGACGAAGGACAACGCTCATTTGAAGGGTTTGCGCCGGGTATTTTTGATGCGCTCCAGAGAAATCCGTGGCCGGGCAACGTCCGCGAATTGCGTAATGTCGTTCATCGCGCCATCACCCTGGCGCAGAGCACCCTGATTCAACTGGAAGATATTCAGGAAACGCGTGTTTCAGCAGCGCCGCCGGAAGGCCAGGCGTTTGCCGGACTATCGCTGGAAGCGTTGGAAAAGCAGCACATTCTTCAGACCTTGCGGCAATACAGCGGTAATGTGCGGCTGGCCGCCGCACAACTCGGCATCGGCCGTACTACGTTATACACAAAAATTACCGCTTATGGCATTGAAACAGGCAAACTACAGGAGGACGTTCATCAGTAGCGGCAAAATCACGCCTGCACGCAACACGCCGGAACGGCAGGGCCGTTGCATTAAGATTGACTTAGAAGTTGAATCTGATGGCGTTTACAGGGGCGATGAGGCGTGGAATATTGCCAAACGTACCAGGACATTGAGTGATAAGAGGTTGAAGAAACCCTCCCCAGTGCTTGTCATTTCATGTCCGCACCGGACACGGTGCCGGCGAGTTTCCGGGCCTCTTCCAGAAGCAGCGCGCCCAAGCCGTCGCCGTAAAAGGATGCGGTTACTTCGTACCCGCTGCGGGCGTATTCTTCGGCGGTAAGGATATAGCCGATGGCATCCGTGGTCAACGAAGCGACACAGGGATGTTTGATGCCCGCCGCGCGCAGGGCGTCTTTGGTCGCCGTGCCTATGACGCAGATGGGTTCGCCGGGAAAGGTGACCATCGCGAAGTCGTTGATGCGCAGGACGTACAGGGGCGCGGTGTCAGGGAACATGACTTGCAGCAGCATATCCAGCTGATCCGCGGAAACCTTGTATTCGTCGCCGGCGATTTTCAGGAAATCGGGCGCGCCCTTGCGCGACGGCAGGGTCGCCCAGGTGCATTTTTGCGTAAAGGCGGACACCTCCGCGCCCTGCAATCCCTCAATCAATCGCGCGGCGGCCAGGCCCACCTGTCTTCCATAATTCTGGGCCTGTTCGTAGTGGCTGCCGCCCTCGGGGCGCCGTGGCGCGATGTCGCCTTCAGCGCCGTTCGTATACAGGCAGGTGACGCCGCCGCCTATATAGTCCTCGACCGTGCGTTGCATCTGTCCCGCCCATTCACCCGAGGCGAGCATGTCCGTTTCATCCACAATCGTGCCGTGGGCCGTGAAGTTGACCAGCGTGGCAAGAGGAGTTCCATCCTGACGGTCCAGTCGCAGCACGGTCAACGCGTCATCCACGCAGGCGGCATCGCGCCGGTTCCGGTTCATGCCGGGCAGCGACACGACTCCGGAGGCTGCCTTCACCGGCTCCATCTTGTCGCAGGCCTGCTTCAAGGCGCCGGCGAGCCGGTCCACCACGAAGTTCAGCATGGGCTCTGAGAACACGCCAATGTTCGGATTGCCAGCGATATTGCGCCGGTCCAAGGCGTAGCCTTCGAGGCCGGTATGGGAGTGGCTGGCGCAAATCAGGGTGTTGTCCAGGGTCAATCCGGGAATGCCCGCCTTGCCAAGGGTTTCCTCGGCCAGGTTTACCGGCACGCCGCAGGCATCCACGGTGATAAGGACACATTGGGCATCGCCCTGCCGCAACGCCAGCACTTTCCCGTAGAGGGTATCCAGCACGCCCTCGGCGGGTTTGCCTTCCCGCGCCCCGTACCCGCCCAGCTGGGTCGGGATGTTTTCTTCGAGAGGTGTAATACTGACGCGCGCCACCCCCGCTTCAAAAGGGACGGAGTACATCGCATTCCAGCACAGGGCAAGCATAAGACAGGCAAACATGGCAGCATCTCCACACTGTAGCGTGCGCTTCAACACCGGAATCTTGAACGACATAACACGCCAAGGCGCAATCAAGACACCTAACTACTTGTTTTTATAGGGTAGCATTCAGAATCGTCTTTAAAACCAAGGCACGCACGGCAATTCCGTCGACACAAAATTATCGGGATTGCTTTTGGGTTCCGTCACAGGCGCTACTTCTTCCAAGAGAAACCCCGGACAAAGCGCAGGGACCTAACGGACATAACTGATCAGAAGGGCGGTAAAATGCCTCCCGATTCATGCGTCCTTTGAGTCCCTTAAGTCCTTTCGATCCTTTCTTTCAACAGGCATTAGCCGCCCTTTTCAGGTTCCTACCTTTCTACAGAACAACGTCATGCGGACCTATCGTGGAAATACCGAGATGACATTGGCCGGGACGCAGGTGTGGGCCTTATTGGGAGCTTATGTTTTCAAAGGGCTTGAGTTGTTTGGAGCGCGTGGAATGGCGCATTTTACGCAAGGCTTTCGCTTCGATCTGGCGCACCCGTTCGCGGGTCACGTTGAAGACGCTGCCTACTTCTTCCAAGGTGCGGGGATACCCGTCACCCAGGCCAAAACGGAGACGCAGCACTTTCTCTTCGCGCTCGGTCAGCGTGCCCAACACTTCATCGAGGCGTGCCTTAAACACTTCGAAACCAGCGATGGTCGAGGGATTATCGGCGCTGTGGTCTTCTATGAAATCGCCGAAACTGCTGTCGCCATCGTCACCGACAGGCGTTTCCAGGCTAATTGCTTCCTGGGCAATTTTGAACACGGCGCGCACCTTGTCGGCGCTCATGCCCATTTCCTGACCGATCTCGTCGGCTGAAGGTTCCCGCCCGTATTTCTGGATGAGCCGCCTGCTGGTCCGCATAAGTTTGTTGATGGATTCAATCATGTGCACAGGGATGCGGATGGTGCGGGCCTGGTCGGCAATGGACCGGGTGATAGCCTGCCTGATCCACCAGGTGGCATAGGTACTGAACTTGTAACCGCGCTGGTACTCAAATTTGTCCACCGCCTTCATCAGGCCTATGTTGCCTTCCTGGATCAGGTCAAGAAACGACATACCCCGGTTGATATACTTTTTGCCTATACTGACGACCAGGCGAAGATTGGCCTCGACCAGCTCCATCTTGGCGGCGTAAATCTTGTCTTCCTTCTCCCGGATGATGTTGATCAGCTCGTTAATCTGGTCCGGGTTCAGCCTGGCGTCATTCTGAATCTGGTCGATTTTGCGCAAAGCAATCTGCAGGCGCCGCTCCACTTCGAAAAGATTGTCCCTGTCGATGTTCATTTTTTTTATGGTACCGGGCCTGCGCCGGGTTTTTGCACTAAGTTTCAGCACGGCGTCGGCTTTCATGCCTATTTCACGTTCAATGCGGTCAATATCATCGTACGCCGCGGAAATACGCCGCTTGAGCCCCTTGATTTTCCGCCCGATTTTCATGATTTCACGCGGTTTAAGGGAGAATTTACGGATGACCTCCACCTGTTCCCCGCGAAATTCCTCTATGCGCCTGTGAATGTTCTGGCGGCTCTTGACGGGAAGGTTGGTGCGGCGCAGGCGTTTTTCCTGCGCTTCAATGCGCAACTCCATTTCCCCGATGCGTTCCATATATTCCGGCAATTCCTTGACAAAGCGGTGGTGAAAGCGCACGTCTTCATCGTCGCAGATTTGCCCGAATTGGAGGCGGCCCGCCAGGATGCGCGCGGCAATCATCTGGGTTTCCTTGATGGCATAGGGCGCATTCAAAATGACTTCAATCAGTTCCTTTTCCGCCGCTTCAATACGTTTGGCGATAATAATTTCCTGCTCCTTGGTGAGCAGCGGTACCCGGCCCATCTCACGCAGATACATGCGCACGGGATCATCGGCGCGATCGAGGGTGCGCTGGGCCGCCAGACGGCGAAGGCCCATTTTCTTCGCCAGTTCTTCCTTGTGCAGTTTTTCCTCGGATTTGAGGCTGTCCCATTTAAGGTCATCCACGATTTCAACGTCCGTGTCGCACAGGGAGATCATCACATCGTCTATCTGCTCGGCGCTTGCATTCTGGGGCAGGAGTTTATCCAGCTCGTCATAGGTAATCTTCTTGCTGGAACGGGCGCGCTTGATCGTTTCCTGCGCTTCTGGTGCGGCAAGAATTTCTTCTGTAGTTTGTTGTTTCACGTTTCGCGTACACCTTTCACGTCAATTGCCTGGTTGTTTGCCGACCGGTTTAAACGCGTGCCATGCGTTCAAACCTCAGATGCATCATCCCGGTTTAATTCGGGCGATTCGATACGTTTCTTTAATTCCAGAATCTGGTCGAAAAGTTCCGCCGAACGGACCCGATCCTGGTCTTGCTGCGCCCGGCGCTCCTGCTGAAGCAGCAGGGTTAACCGCTCCTTCCACCCGTTCACCATGAATTGCAGGACCCGTTCCTCCACAATACGGCGGGCCTTGGGCGCTTCGGGAGGGTCTATGCTTGCCGCAGCGGTATACAGGGTCTCTTCTTCGCCGGATTCCAGTTCATCAAGAGAAAGAGCGCCATTTTCACGCCGCACCACACGTTTAGCCAAGCTAAACACCGGTGATTCCGTATGTATTTCATGTTCGTTATCCAGAACGACGTCGTGCAACGCGGAAAATGTAATTAGTGCTGCAATAAAATCGATATCGTCCTTGTGCGGACGGGGCACGGGCGCCGCCGCATCCGTTGCGGTGGGCATGGTTTCGACTCTCCGCGGCAGACGCTGGTTTCTGCAAAACTCCTCAAAACCGCGTTTGCACTCCCACTCATGAATGCCCAGCCCTTCCGCAATACGTTTCAAATACTGGTCAACGCGCAGGGAGCCTTTCAGCGTGCGCACGATAGCGAACAAGGCGTAGGCAATTTCCGTATTGCCTTCAAAGGTGCCCCGCTGGGCCGCATTCATCTCAATATAAAAATTTACAAAATCCTGAGCTCCGGCCACCCGGTCACGGAATGCCTGGGCGCCTTCATCCCGAATGAATTCATCCGGGTCTTTGCCGTCCGGCGGCGCCATGGCATATACGGAAAGTCCAATAGCCGTCAAGATGCTGATGCCTTTCAAGGCCGCCCGGATGCCTGCGGCATCCCCATCGTACACAATGACCACCGAAGGCGCATAGCGTTTGATATAAACGGCCTGCTGCTCGGTCAATGCGGTGCCGCAAGTGGCCACCACGTTTTCAATACCCGCGTCAAAACAACGCATTAAATCGAAATATCCCTCGACAAGAATGGCCTTGCCTTCTTTGCGCAGAGCGTCCCGCGCTTCATACAAGCCATACAAGACCTGACTCTTCTTGTAGGCGGGCGTTTCAGGAGAATTGATATATTTCGCCGGGCTGTCGCCCAGATCACGTCCGCCGAAAGCGGCAACATTTCCTGAAATATCCTTTATAGGAATAATAATGCGATTGCGAAAAAAATCATAGAAAGAACGGTCGCCTTTCCTCAACAGACCGGAGGCGGCCAGCTCGGTTTCCCGAAAACCCTGTTTCAGCGCCGCATCACGGAACTGGTCATAAGAGTCAACCGCGAGGCCAAGGCCAAACCGGGCTTCCGTGCTTTCCTGCAGTCCCCGGCGTTTCAGGTAATCCCGTCCGGAACCGCCCGTGGCCGGATTCAATAACTGCCGCCGGTAAAACTTGGCCGCAAACGCGTTCAGTTCAAGAATCCGGCGCCGTTGATAATCTGCCTGGTTGTCTTCCCTGCCGGTGCTTTCCAACCGGATTCCGGCGCGGTCGGCTAATTTTTCCAACGCTTCATTAAAACTCAACCCCTCAAATTCCATAATAAAGCGGATGACATCACCACCGCGGCTACTGCTGAAACAATAGTACATTTGCCGGTCACGGCTTACCATAAAAGACGGCGTTTTTTCATTCGTAAATGGACTTAACGCCTTAAAACGCGCTGTTCCCGACGGTTTCAGTTCGATACAGCTGCCAATAATATCCACGATGTCATTGGCACTAACGACCTGGGCAATCATTTCACGGGAGTATTTTCTCAACAGCCACCTCACAACATCTTGGGAACATCAAAACCCTCCGTGCCCGTTATACACCCCGTACAGACAAACACAACGCGCACGGTACGGTTCTACAATTCCAGAAAAAAGAGACACCTCTAGCACTGTTTTCTGTCAAGAGTATACCATGCATCGGGGCGGTTTGTCAATTAAATTTTCAAGGAGCCCTTAAAATGGCTTCTGGTAACGGACTCCAATTTTGCCTGGTGACGGGAGAGATGCTATCATGTTTGACTGTAAGGGGCTCTTCTCCCGGAGGGTACGGGGCGGCGCCACAGTCCGTGCCTCAGCCTTGATTGAAACCGCCGGAAACGGAGAGCAACCCCGT
>JAKLHG010000241.1 GCA_022710255.1 Candidatus Hydrogenedentota bacterium | reverse complement strand
AGTGCCGCGATACCCCGTTCGCGGTAGTGTTCCTCCCCCGTGGCTTCGGCATAGTCCAGAAACAGCTCCGCGAACAGGGTTTGTCGTGAGTCGTTCCATTCGGCGTCAAAGTTCATGACGCCGAAACCGCCCAGGGCGGGAATGTGGATAAAGGGCGGCTGCCAGCACTGCTGCAGCATGGAGAGTTCGTCCAGTGTGCGCCGGCCCCACTCCATGTACTTCCGGTCATTCGTAACCTGCCAGGCGAATAACAATGCTTCGGCAGTCCAGAACATGGAAAAACTGCATTGCTTGAACATAGCGTTCCGTTCAAAAGGCCTGCCGAGTTGGTCCTGTCCCAACCGGCAGCAGGACCAGTAGGTCTCGAAGTCTTCCCACTGTCCCGCCGGGATGATGTGCGTGATCACAGCGTCAATGGCTTTCAACGCCGCCTCGCGGTAACGGTCCTTTCCTGTCGCGGCCGCCAGGGCGAGCAGAAAGGTCACGCTCATGCTGGTCTGGGGCGAACGGGAAAGAACGGGTGACGGCACTTCGGTATCGGGATCGAGCCAGGACGGGAAAAAGCCCTCTTCATCCTGCAGGGTCAGAAGCCGCTCCGCGTAGGCCTCCACATAGGGCAGGATACGCGGATCCTCCTCAAGTTCCCGGTGCCAGCGCACCAGAAGCAGGCAGGTCCAGCTCATGTCCAGCACGTTATACCAGCGGTCGGTGATGCCGTGTTCTTCGGGAACCCGGTTGGAATTGGTCCAGTAGCCGGTCTGCCACCCCTTGGAGCGGGACACCTTCTTGTCCCCCACTTCCACCTTTTCCATCTCCGTCCGGTACACGGTCGGGAACAGCCCGTTTTTCAAAGGTGCGGCTAGGGTGAATTCCTTGGTCAGCCGCGCCCGTACCATAAGATCCTCGTTGCCGATGCGTCGCCCGTAGCGGTAGACACCCGACGCTGCGCGGAGCGAGGAGAACCACGCCTGGTTCCACGCGGACAGGAATTCGCGCAGGTCCGTCTCGCCCGGGTAGTTGGGTGATTCCGTGACATTGACGATAAACGCCGGCGCGCCCACATGCACGCCGTTGATGTCGAACTCCTGCCAGACCGCCTCCTTCCACGTGTCGAAAGCCCAGCGGTAGGTATGCTCAACGAAGGTGTCCAGGGGCACCGTGGACGGCGCGCCCTTTTCATATAGGGGATGCCCCCAGCGCTCCCACAGGAAGCGGCTGACTTCCCGCCAGGGATTGAACAGTGAGGCTTCGTCTTTGAACCAGGACAGGTAGAAGCCCAGTTCCACCGTTCCGGGACCGGGAACCATGCCCTGGGCTTTTTGATACCGCACATGTTCGGGAATATCGGTGCGGCTCAGGCCCAGCCAGAAATGCCGCGCCCCCGCGTCCATGTCCATATACCAGGGCGTCTCCGGATTCGCGCCGCACAGGTCCAGGTCGGGCACCATCGCCAGCAAGGCGCCGGCCGATCGGACCAGAATCGCGGGCGACCGGAACACATGCTGGGCAATCACATCCCCCTGAGTTGGTGTAAGATGGGGCGCCCACCGGGAATCCGGCGTAAAGAAAACCCGGAAGAGCAGGCTCACATCGTCCCGGGTAAGGGCTTCCGTCAGTTCCCAGTGCAGCCGGACCTTCAGCCACGGGCCGGCCGCTTCTGTCTCCACCTGCGGCGCCTGGCCGTTGAGCAAAGGCAGCGTCATTTCCACAAGGCAGGTCGTGTCATCAAAATACTGCAAATAACCCGCCTCCTGCCGCATGGAAAGCGAGGTGTCAGAAGAGGCAGCGGACGATACAACAACGGTCAATAAACAAATGCATCCTATCAGCATGAAATAGGTTCCTTTTTTGTAACACCGGACCTGTATGCACGCTCGGGCATGTGGGAATGATAACGACTTCCCATCGCCGGGAACAATATGTATAAATTTTATATAACCGTCATTTCTATTTTCTCTGGTTCCCAAATTCCTATTTGGGAACCCCTTTGCATACGGTCAATACACCGCATTGTAGGAACGGTTTAGAAGTTCTGTGAACGAGAGAAATGGAATTTCAAGAGAGCGTTGGTTCCCAAATAGGAATTTGGGAACCAGTCCTCATGAGCCTATGGCTCACCCTGAAACCACGAAAATGTCATATGAATTTTCGAAGCAGAGAGATAATTTTTGTGTACCCGTCATTCCTTTATATACTTTCAGTAGGCCACATGAAAGGAGTAGGCATCATGAACTCTGCCAAACCCAATACCCCGTTACGGTCCGTGCTCATCACCGGCGCGTCCACGGGCATCGGCGAAGCCTGCACGCTCCACCTGGCGGCCCGGGGCTGGCGGGTGCTTGCCGGAGTACGGCGTGACGCGGACGGACGGGCCCTGGTGTCGAAGGCATCTGGAAACGTCCTCCCCATCCTCCTTGATGTCACAGAACAAGCGGACATTGACGCCGCGGCGGCACATATCGGCGAGGTAGTCGGTGATGCCGGTCTTCACGGTCTTTTCAATAACGCCGGGATCGGCGTCGGCGGCCCGCTGGAATTCCTGCCTGTCGGCATGATCCTGCAGCAGTTTCAGGTGAATGTCTTCGGCGCCATCGCGGTGACCCAGGCCTTCCTGCCGCTGGTGCGCCGGGCGCGGGGCCGCATCCTGTTCACCAGTTCCAACTCTGGTTTCTGGTGCGAGCCTTTCCTTTCCGTATACGGGGGCACCAAACACGCTCTGGAAGCCATCGGCGATTCCCTGCGCGTGGAACTGCGCCCGTGGGGTATTCACGTCGCTCTCATCGAACCCGGCACGATTAAAACGCCCATCTGGGACAAAGCGCGCCAGTCCGCGGCGAATGCTCCCGGACTATTACCCGAGGAAGCGCTCAAACTTTATGCCGCACCGCTGGAGGCCCTGCGCAGGATGGTGCAAAAACCGCCTGCCATTGCCGCCTCTCCCCGCCGCGTCGCCCTCGCGGCGCAGCATGCCCTCGAATCGCGCAGGCCTAAGACGCGCTACCGGGTGGGTATTGATTCCCGCCTTCAATTCTACTTGCGTCACCTGATGACCGACCGCATGCGCGACCGGCTTGCGATGATGATTATGGGACTCTAACTGCAGGCCCCCGACGGAGGCATACGTACTTTCCAATGTGCGCCCTTTAACGAAGCCATAGACTGTTTAATCGCGCGCTGGCGCACCTGGGAAGGTACGCCTACCGAATCAGCATTACCCAAACTAAACCTCCGAAAAGGTCTTTTTACGATCAAAAATAGGTGCGCGAGACACGTATCTATCAGAAACAAAGCATCAAATCACGGGCAATACACGATGGCTTCCACTTCCACTTTAAAATCAAGGGGCAACCGGGCCGCCTGCACACAGGAACGGGCGGGCTGTTCCCGGGTAAAGTATTCGGCATAGATGCGGTTGAACTCCCCGAAGTTGTTCATGTCCACCAGAAACACCGTTGTTTTCACCACCTGATCCAGGGTGGCGCCAATACCTTCAACCATCGTTGTTAAATTGTCCAGGGTCAACCTCGTTTCCTGCTCGAAGGTACCATGGACAACACCGCTGCCGTCCCGGGCCATGGGACCCTGCCCGGAAATGTAGGCGAAATCGCCGGCTTTTACCACAGGAGAATACGGGGGACCGCCCGCCGGGGCATTCAAGGGGTTAAAACATTGCTTGTTCATGGTACTATCTGCTCCTTTGCTGTTGTCCGGGCCCTGACTCAAAAAAGAATTTTGTAAACACAGTGCCGCATGGTGCTACGAAGTGCCGCGCCTTCTTTTTTTAGGTCAACATCATACACTTTTCTCCGCGCCGAATGTTTTTTTTCATGTCAAAAGTATTCGGAATCACCCATTCTCAAACCCAGCAGGCAGGGCATTCCTCTGGCCCTGATAGTAGCGGCAGATTTGGGAACCGTACTCTCTGTCGTACACGGTTTCAATCCGGATGAAGAATCATCCCGCATACGGTTTTCGGAAAAGAATCCCTTCCGCGTCCAGGAAGATCGTATAATGTTCCAATGTGGGCATTACCTGCAACCCAAAATAAAACCGAGAAACGATACACCTGATGTCCTTCCCGCGAAGGCGGGAATCCGGTGCATTAACGAACAGACCACGGAAGTCTTCCGGATTCCAGTCTTTTTCTTGACGCGTACCTCATCAAGAAAAAACCGGAATGACTTATGCGGGCGCTATCCATATACCTCAACTTCTTTATTCTTATAGTGGCATTAAAACAACAGGTATCAAGCCGCCGTTGTTGCGGCATCCCATGGGCAAAGGAGATTTCCGATAATGGTGTGCATGCGTTCTTTCATGTTGTGTCTTATGTGCGCCGGGCTTTGCTTCGCCGACAATACGGCTGACCCTGGCGCGCTGTGGCAGGCGCTGCTCGATGCGCCCCCGGCCCGGGAAATGACGGCCGCCCGCAAAGAAGCGCTGCGCGCGCTGGACGCGTGGATCGCCCAGCCGAATTCCGAGGACACGGAGGCCTGTGCAGCCTATTACCGCCGTGCCGTGGACCGGGTTCTGACGTTGTTGGAAACGGAGCATCCTGAACAGGACGTGCGGGTCTTCCAACTCTATTCCAGTTCCGTGCTTGTCCAAACGCCCTCGGCGGTAATCGGGATTGACCTCGACCAGGGGCCGAATGAATCCCTGCACCAGTCCCCCGCCGAAGAAGGGGTGGCCTTTTGCATGACACCGGAACAGATTGACCGTCTGGCCGCGCTGGTGGACTACGGGTTTCACACCCATGAACACGCGGACCATCTGGACTATCAAATCACCAGGGCCCTCCTGGAGAAAGGCAAAACCGTAATCGGAACGGAGGGCATCCGCGCAATCTGGGCGGACGAGCCCTGGGCCGAAGCCATTGTTACGCCGCCGCAAACCCTGGGCAGGGGGGAAAAGATAGGCGAGCTCGAGGTGAATGTCCTCCGGGACCGGCAATGGAACAATGAATCCCACGCCTCCGGCACGGAAAACAACGCCTATCTTATCACCCTGCCGGAAGGCCTGTCCATTTTCGTGAAAGGGGACATCAACTGCGGATTGCGTTTGTACGGTTGGCTGCAACTGCTTGCGGAAAAAGGTTGCGCCATGGATGTAATGCTCGGCAGTTTGATCTATTGGCGCGGACCGGGTATTGCCGCACAGATAGATGCCTTATACGCGCCACTGCTGCTGCCGGGTCATACCTGGGAATTCGGGCATCGGCGCGCCGGCGAAGCCCGCGGCAACGCCATGGGATTCCTCCAGTCCGCCCTGCTGGTCAAAGGCGCGGCGAAACGGGGCGGCGCGACCGTTTTGTCCTGGGGGGAATTTATTGACCTCCCCCTTTCCCGGGACCCGAGCGGAAACCGCCCCTGACGGGTACCATCGAAATTGTACTTCCTTCTTTCGGATTACGGTGTAGGATACATGCGCCACAACGGACCTGTAGCCCGAGGAAAATGACACTGCCTGAGCAAAAAATGGGACTGCCTCCGGTACACCTAAAAACCATAAACGGTGTATTTACCCCTGAATTGCGCCGGTGGCTGTCCCGGATTTTTTGCGGACATGGTGTACCGTACCGAAAAAATGTCGGAACCACATACAACTCTTCTTGTATTTGATGATAGGATATGCGAAATACGCCACACATCAAGCCCCACAAAACGATAGCAAGTTCGTGTTAATGATTTCGGATACCCCTACCCATGCCCCTGTTTTTTCTTAAAGGCCTGCTCGTCGGCCTGTCCATCTCCGCGCCGGTCGGGCCCATGGGCCTGTTGTGCATCCGGCGCACCCTGGCCTTTGGACGGCTGAGCGGTATGCTCACGGGGCTGGGCGTGGCCACGGCCGATGGGATGTACAGCACGCTGGCCGCCTTCGGTGTCGCAGTGATTTCCCAAGTGCTAACGGAACACAGCCTCCTCTTCCGCCTCCTCGGCGCCATGGTGTTGCTGCTGCTGGGTGCAAGAATCTTCTTCAGCGCCGTACAGGCCGCGCTTCCGGATGAAAAGACGACCGCCCGACGGAACCTCGCCCTCTATCTTACAGCCCTGATGCTTGGCCTGTCCAACCCCCTGGCCATTCTGTTCTTCTCGGCCGTGTTCGCGGGAAGCGGACTCGCGGACACCGGCGGAAGCCTCTTCGCGGGCTGTATGCTGGTTGCCGGGGTGATTTCCGGATCCCTACTCTGGTGGGTCGCCCTCAGCACCATCGTCTCCCTGCTCGGCCGAAAACTCTCCCCCCGCGCCCTCTCCTGGATCAACCGAGCCTCCGGATTGCTGATTGCATTTTTTGGGGTGTT
>JAKLHG010000240.1 GCA_022710255.1 Candidatus Hydrogenedentota bacterium | reverse complement strand
CATCACAAGCCGGGCGTGTATGCGGTCACTGACGTCATTCACCAGTACCAGCAGATGCTTCTCGCCCGTACTGGCAAAAAACGATGCGTGATACTCCAGCCACCGTTCCCGTCCGGAAGGCATGACAGCATGTATTTCTCCCGATAAGGGCGCATCTCCGTAGCGGACACTGTTGGCCAATTCACTGAGTCTGAGCCTGTCCAAGAGCCTGACGAGGCCATGGTTCTCGCCACATAGGTCCGCCTCGTCGCATTCAAAAAATTGAAGGGCGGCCCTGTTTACCACCAGGCAGTTACCCATCATGGTAAAAACAAGAATGCCCAGGGGGGAAACCGTAATGAGCTCCTGATTCAGGTTGATGGCATCCAGCAGGCGTTCATTGGTTCTCTGCAGTTCCAGGATGCGCTGCCGTATACCCGTTTCCAGGTCACGGTTCAACAAGCGCAGTTCTTCTTCCATTTTCCGGCGGTCGGTGATGTCAATGTTCATCACGGCATACCGGTGTATATTGCCGTCCTTTCCTTTCACAGGGCAAATATAACTTTCATAGTAACGATCCCGCCGTTCCTCCTCAAACCGACACAGCGCGCCACTGAAGGCCGCTTTATTAAAACAGGCTGAGAGTGTATCCCTGGTATTCAGCGGATAAAATTCAAGCAGGTCTTTGCCTGCAAGCACCTCGGGGGTGCATCCCAGACGCCTGGCCGCCGCGTCATTGGCGACCAGAACCCGGCGCGCCGCATCCACCAGGAGAAGCGATTCTGGATTCACCGCAATGAGCATGCTCAAGGTTTGTTCGCTTTGCCTAAGCGCCTCCTGGGCACACTTGCGCTCCTCCACCTCATCGGCGAGCAACCGGCGCCTGGCCTCCATTTCGAGAATGGAACGGTGCGTTGTAAAAATGGAAGCATAAAAACCGGCAAACAAAGCGAGAAGGCCTATCAGAAACAAAGCTTCTTCCAAAAGAAGATACGCCCAAGGATGCGTCTCCATCAATAATACAGCAAGGAACGGACTGAAATTCATGGAAACACTTACCGTCTGCGAGAAAACGAAACAACAAGCCCCCGTCACAACCAGGAGCGTCACATAACGTGGACTGCGCAGGCGCAAAATAATATAAACGGAAACCGCCCCCCATAGAAAAAGCGCGACCAAGGTCAAGGCGCCCGTTAACACAAAAGGAGCAGCAAATAACTTGAACAAAGCGCGTCCCAGAAATTCCAGAAACACGGCGGCTATGATGCCGCTTGTCAGTATCCAGGCAAGGCGTTTCTGCTGCCGCAAGGCCACTTCCTGAATGCAGAACACGTCTTCTCCCCGTCCGGAAGAATTACGGGCATGCGTGGCGGCCGCTACCGCCGACCCTCTATCATTGTCATGCATATGCTCTCTTCCCCACTACTTAACAACATACTTTGTAAACACGGACCTGTATCCTTTAAAGTACTCCACAAGGGGTTTGGCCCCGTTGCATAACGCATCATGGGACACCCCTCCTCTTTTAGAGAGCCGAGGCCTGTCGCACGTTCAATCTTTGTGACCAGTCGTTCCCTTCATATCCCCTTCTTTCAGCAAGAGGACACATTTCTCTTGTGTACATTGTAGTAAAAACAGGGATTAAATAAAAAGTTTACCTTATACAAACAAATCTTGTTTAAATAATGGCATTCCAGTTGTATGAGTACAAAATCAGGGCTGCAAAAGGTGGCGTAAACCGTGCGGCACCGTGTAGGAATACACCCTAAGCACGGTGGCTGCTTTACATACTCGACGCCGAAAATCTTCTCTCAGCGGATGGAACCACTACGTTCAAATTGAATCCGTCTTTTTTGGGGCACCCCCTATTGGACGGCGGGGCAAGTAATATAGTAAATTGAGGTCCTGAGCGTTGGTACCAGTAGGGGAGCCCCCTCTGACACCAATTGCGGCAGATTCATGGAAAGGAGAAGTCATGCGGATACGGATGGAGGAACATGTATTCAAGGACCAGACACTCCGGGAATTGAACCAATATCCTTTCCGGGCGGCCTGGTGGTTGCGTAATCGTCATGCCCAGACGATTTATGTCGGGCTGGTGCGCAAAAAATTGGGCCATATCGGCGCACCGAAAATGCGCCGCGAACGCTGGAATACGCCGGACGGTGATTTTCTGGACCTTATTTTTCTGGACGGCCGTAAAGACGCGCCGATGGTGGTCTTATTCCACGGCATGGAGGGGTCCTACCGGTCCTATTACATTCCCGGCTACGCGAAACAATTCAAGCGCCTGGGCTGGAACTTTGTGGTCATGTTTTTCCGTTCGTGCGGCTTTGATATGAACCGCACGACAAAACTGTACCACCTGGGCAGTACGGAGGATCCTGAGTTTGTTATGCATAAACTCAAGGAACGTTACCCGGACCAGCCCCGATTCGCCATAGGGATTTCCCTGGGCGGAAACGTGCTGGCGAAATGGCTGGGCGAGCAGGGAGAAGCCGCGCGAAAGTTACTGGACGGCGCCATCGTTATTTCGCCGCCGGTGAACACCGTGGACGTGGCCCCCACCTTTCACAAATTGCTGGGCGGGTTTTATGCGGCCCATTTTGTAAAGACGCTGAAGCCCAAGGCATTGGACCTGTTAAAACGCCATCCGGGCCTCTTTGACGAAGCGGCCGTGCGGGCGGCCCACGATTTCTACACGTTCGACGATGCGGTAACCTCGCAACTCTACGGCTATAAGGATGCGGAGGACTATTGGCGCCAAAACGCATGCGGCCCGTTTTTGCCGGGCATCCGGATACCCACCGCGCTGATCATTTCCAGTGACGACCAGTTCGTACTTCCAGAATACATGCCCCGGGAAGCCGCGGATAATTCACCCTACCTGTACCCGTTGTTTACGGACAAGGGCGGTCATGCGGCCTTCGTTTCCGGGCCCCTGCCCTGTTGCGCCCGGTACTGGTACGAGGAACAGTCTCTACGTTTTCTAAAAGCGATATTGAAAAGGAAACTTGGCACGCATAAGGAATGACCGGAAGATAATACCTTTTCGACATCCCATAATTCCCTGCCTTAATGATGATAGTAGCCGCCTTGATCCATCCGCCGCCATCCCCTATCTCTAAGTGGAGGGCCGGTTCGGTATAATGACCGCAGTTGTCCTGCGGTCTAAGAGAACTGACAGCCACCCCAAATCTGGTTCCCAAATTCCTATTTGGGAACCCCCTGTGCATGGACTATAAGCAACGCAAGAGAGAAACAGTGAAATCAACACGAAGATGAGAAATAGAATTTCAAGAGAGAGCAGGTTCCCAAATAGGAATTTGGGAACCAGTTTAAAATCGGCCTTGATTCAGTCCGACGGTATCCCGTATCTCCAACCAGCGACGCCGTTTCGGTATAATGACTTCAGTATTCTGTCGGAGAAACGTGCATCATGAACAAACGAATATACCTGGTATTTCTGCTCGCGCTACTCAGCACGCGACTGACGGTCGCAGCGGAAACTATTGCCCCGGACATCCTCAAAGAAATGGCGTCCGCCACAGGCGCGGCATGGATGGCCCAAACGGAACGCGGGGCGCCGCTGTCTTTTGTCTCGGCCCGGGAAGGCCTGCAGGTCGAGGAAACCACCATCCATGAGACCATTGTTCGGAGTACGGCACTGAACGGCACCCTCAGGCAGAAGCGGTTGTGGCTTCCTGATGCGGAGATGTATCTGCTGGAGACACAGATAGAAACCGCCCTACCTGAAATTTCACCGGTAAATGTTGTTGATTGGACTTTCCGGTACGGCGGCTTGCGCGATGGATCGCATTTCAAAGCCTTGGCGTATTCGGAGGATACCTGGTACGCATCCACGTACTGGACCGGCCCGGATTGGACCCGTGTCGGAAAGGACTGGCAGCATTCCGGCGAAAAGACGGCAAGCGTCCGGCTCTTTACGGTTCCCCGCGACGGGAAGGTCGTCTTATCGGGGCGGGTTTGCAAGGCCGACACGAACGGCGGCGACGGCGTGCGCGTGAGCATCCGCCACAACGCCGAAGTTGTCTGGCAGCAGGAAATCGAAGCGAATGATGCCGAAGGGCTGGAACCCTCGTTGCCCCTTGAGGTACACGCGGGGGACCGGATTCGCTTTGTCGTTCACAGGCGCAACGCCATTGCCTGCGATACCACCCGCTGGGATCCGCTTGTGACTTACGTGGACGGCCAAGTGTTTCGGGCTTCCCAGGGCTTTTCGACCGAGAAACAGGGCATCGGCGGCTGGTCTTACGAGATGGAACTGGAGGAGGTTGCCGGCCTGCCGCATTTCTACAGTTTCGACCGCCATTTTTGTTTTTATGAGCATCTGCTGTCGCCGGGGAAGGAGATCCTGCTGGACCATGAAACCAACCTGCCCCTGTTCATCCTGACCGATGACAAGGATGCTTCTGGCATTGCGGGCGCCGTACTCAACGCTTGTGCCTGGGAAATTGCGGCATCCCTTTCGGAAGCGGGAACGCTTTCGCTGCGGATCCGAAACACGGGTGGAGCCGTTCTCCCGGTCGTGGCGGCCGGCGCTTACTCGGGCACCTGGATGAATGGCGCGGCGCGGCTCGAAATGCTTCGCCAGTCAACCACAATCCATGCGGACCTCGGACCTTTCCGCGAGCGCGTGCAGCAGGCCTTTGATGCGGTTCTGGGAGACATCGAACCGCAGGCCGCGCCGGAGATCGATCTGTGGGCCTGTGTTCAGTGGGACTGGCACCTGCAGGACCGTCTCGAGGCCACACCCCAGGGCTATGAAGCGGCGGCCCACGCTGTGGAGAAGAAGGCGGCAGAACTCGCCGCGGACCGGGACGTCCGATACGCCCCCCCGGCAGGTAGCGCTGAAGCGCCGTGCGTGCGTTATCTGCGCGCCCACGGGCTGCGTAGAAAAATCGCACTGGACAATCCCTTAATGCGCTTTGGCCCGCTGATGTTCTGCAAGCGCGTACCGACTTCGTACAGCCATCTGGTCATGCAATACTTCGGCTGGCGCGCCCGGCCCGGTGGCGGCATTTTCCGCCTTGACCGGCCTGGATACTCCTTCGCGGCCCGGGACATTTTTGGAGGCGCACTTGAAAAAGGCTCCGTTCTCGAGCCTCGCCTGTCTTATGACGGCAAGCGAATTCTTTTCTCCTTCGTGCAGGACGCCGGCAAGGAATATGATCCGCTGCAACTGAACAATGAGACCGATGAGGGGTTTTATCATGTTTACGAGGCAGGGGTGGACGGCACCGGCCTCCGCCAGATTACGCGGGGCCCCTATGATGACCTGATGCCGGCGTACCTTCCGGACGGCGGCATGGTATTCTCCTCCACGCGAAGGAAAGGCTATGCACGGTGTTTCGGCGCCCAATTCAGCCCGCGCTGGCATGTCTATGCGCTGCACCGCATGGACGCGGACGGCGGCAACCTGCGGCCTCTCTCCTTCCACGACACCAACGAATGGTTCCCGGCGGTGTCGAACACGGGCTTGATCCTGTACAGCCGCTGGGACTACATCGACCGTGACGCCGTCACCCATCAGAATCTCTGGGCGACCCGTCCCGATGGCACCAATCCTGCGGCGATCTGGGGCAATGCCGTGGACAAGCCCCATTGCACCTTCCAAATCCAGCCCATTCCCGAAAGTTCCAAAATCGTATTCACGGCGTCCGCTCACCACTCCATTACCGGCGGTCCCATTGTCGTGGTTAACCCGGATGTGGACAATAACAGCCTGGACGCCCTGACGCGCATTACGCCCGGCATTCCCTTTCCGGAAGCCGAGTCCATGGATATCCGGGAATATTACGATGCGCCGTGGCCCTTGTCCGAGAAGTATTTCCTGGCGAGTTACAGCCCGTGGCCCCTGGTGTGGGAACCCGGCGCCAATCTTCCCCACGCGCTGGGTATTTACCTTATCGATGTCTTCGGCAACCGCGAACTGCTCTACCGCGACCCCGTCATTGGCAGCACCAACGCCTGCCCGCTCGCGCCGCGTCCCATTCCCCCGGTCCTGCCCAGTACCCTGCCGCCGGACGCGGACGATCAGGGCGAAATCCTGGTTGCCAATGTGTATGAGGGATTGGACGCTGCCGCCCAGGGTCTTATCAAAGAAATCCGGGTAATCCAAATCTTTCCGAAAACGACCCCGGTGGGGGGAACGCCCCCCATCGGCCTCGCCTTGGAGGAGAACGCAAGGGCCGTGCTGGGCTCGGCGCCCGTGGAGCCCGACGGTTCCGTTCATGTTACGGTGCCCGCGCGGAAACCCCTTCTCTTCCAACTGCTGGATAAGAACGGCATGGCCTACCAGACCA
>JAKLHG010000024.1 GCA_022710255.1 Candidatus Hydrogenedentota bacterium | reverse complement strand
GCCATGGAGTTGCTGGAAACGGTATTTAAAGAAGGCAAAAGAACCGGAGATGTTCCCCGCACGAAAGTCATTCGCGAACGGATGCTTGCCCATCAAAATTGTATGCCCGAAGAATATAAGCGACTGCGCAACCCGGAAATTTATAAGGTTTTGCTGTCCCACAGACTTGGTGAAATGAAAGACAGGATGCTGATCAACCCGGAAGGCACCGCATAATAGCGGACTAACACGGCTGTAACATCGGGAGAAACACGAAGATGCGACTGGTAAATATCGGCGTGGCGGCCGTGTCGGTCAAAGTCGGTGATTTCGAGGGCAATAAGCGTCGCCTGCTGGACCTTATCCGCTCTGCAAAGGAAGAAGGGACTCATCTCCTGGTCACGCCGGAACTCTGCATCTCCGGTTACAGTCTTGAAGACCGTATTTTATGGCGGGACATTACCCGGCAGAGTTGGGCCGCCCTGGCCGAAATCGCCGCCTCGTGCGACAACATCACCGCATTACTCGGACTTCCCGTAGTGCACAATGCAAAGATATTCAACGCTACCGCCCTTATCAGCGACAGAATCATCTGCGGCCTGGTATTAAAAAAGTACCTGCCCGCATACAGCGTTTTTTATGAGGCGAGAAACTGGACTTCCTGGCCGGGCGGCGTCACGGAAATAAACGGCGTTCCCGCTGGTGACCTGGTGTTCAAACTTCCCTACGGACTGGTAACCGCCGAGATTTGCGAGGATCTTTGGAGTCCGGTTTCCCCCGCATGGGAACGTGTTCGTGCGGGAGCGGAAATCGTATGCAATCCAAGCGCCTCCCCCTTCACGCCGCGTAAAAATGAAACACGCAAGCGGCTGGTCATGAGCGCCGCCGCCACTCTTAAATGCGTATATGCCTATGCCAACCTGCTGGGCTGCGACAACAGCCGCCTGATTTTTGACGGCGGCGGCTTGATTGCCTCCCCGGATGGACTTGCCTGCGAGGGCCCCATCCTGTCCAAGCGTGCCTGGACCCTTTCGAATGCGGTGATGAACCTGGATGAAATTGAACACGGCCGTATGGAAAATAACACGTGGCGCCAATATGCCGGGATCGATGTCCCGCAGGGACAGACCGCCATGATTGAAGCCGGCAACGGCACCTTTACCCCCGCCCCCGTAAAACGGTACGCGACACAGCAACCCCGCAGTTACTACCTTCCTTCGGCGCATAGGCGCAAACAGGAACGCGACCCCGCCCTGGATGAATTATTTGACGCCCTGGCGCTGGGACTGCGGGATTATTTTGAAAAAGTCGGTGTTTTCAAAAAGTTTCTGGTGGCCCTGTCCGGTGGGCGTGACAGCGCCTTGTGCCTCCTGCTTGCGATACGAGCCGCCAAAATGCTGCGGGAAGGCCGCGAGAGCGAGCGCTACGCCGAGTATGTAAGTACACTGTACCTGCCCAACGGTTCCCTGAGCAGTGAAGGTACTCAGAATGCCGCCCGCGGCCTGGCTGCGGAACTTCACGTGCCCTTCAGGATTGTTTCCATAGAGGAAGAGGCGGAGGTCGCGTTGGCGAAGGCGGCGGAGATCATGGGAGGCGAGGAAGGGGTAGCGCCCATGACCCGGCAGAATCTTCAGGCGCGCGTCCGCGGCGCCATGATGCTGAACTGGGCAAACAACACGGAAGGACTGCTCCTGGTAACGTCCAACTTAAGCGAGGCCGCCGTGGGTTACAGTACGACGGGAGGAGACAACCAGGGAGGCTACTCCCCCATCGCCAATGTGCCCAAAACGGTGGTCACCCGCCTGTTGGAATACCTTTCAGAGCGGGACGGTATCCGGTCAATCCGTCCTATTCTGGACATCCCGCCAAGCGCCGAATTGGCTCCTGGGCAATTGGATGAAACCGACCTGATGCCCTATGTCGTGCTCGATGACCTGCTCTACCTGTATGCGCGCAAACGGTTATCCCTGGCCGACTGCTGGCGCCTGCTGTGCCTTCGTTTCCCGGAGCATGATACCGAGCGGTTGCGCGGATGGGTGTTGGATTTCGCAAAACGGTTTGCCGCCAGCCAATGGAAACGGGACCAGCACCCTGTGGCGCTGAAGGTCATGGACCTCGACCTCGACCCCAAGACCGGATTTCGTTTCCCGGTGACACAAAGCATCCAATACGAACTGGATGAACTGAAAAAGGCAAAGCCCCTGGACTGAGCGGGTAATCTTCCCACGGTCCTACCTGACCGGGCGCTCCAGGTACGTCCTTGTGGACAATTGCGGCGCTTATTATCGAACGTTGATCTGCCGGGTCTCTTTATATTAACATCACAGACGTCCTGTTCAGGATTTTATCTCATCATCCGTAGACTCAGGAACTCTGTAAAGCCCTCTATGAAGGAACATGTCATGCGCAAAGCACTCAAAATAATCGGCGGGGTATTACTTGCCCTCATCGTAGTTCTTTTCCTGGCGAAAGTATGGGCGGATTCGACTTACTTCAAGGAATATGACCCCGGCCTTCCCTTCAATGTACAGGTTAAAGAAGCAACCCGTGTGGAAGACACCATCGATCTCTTCGGCATTGTCCGCCCGCGCCGCTTTGAAAAGCTGTTGTTCAGCATTGAGGCCAGGGTCGGAGAACCCATACCCGTGATCATGACCATGCCAATGGAACACGCAGGGAAACTCCCGGTGATCATTTTTCTGCATGGCATAGGACAAAGCAAGAGGTTTCTGGAAGAAATCTGCACTCCTTTTAACGAGGCCGGTTTTGCCATGGCCTGTTTTGACCAGTCCATGCAGGGTGAACGGGAAGTCGAGGGAGGGCCGCTGGCCCAGGCCGTGGCCTTTCGGCAACGGCCCTGGAAAACCATCAATGACACGCGACGTCTGATTGACTATCTGCAGACGCACCCGGATATTGACCCGGAACGGATCTACCTTATCGGCGCCAGCTATGGCGCTATCACCGGTTCCACGGCCACCGCTTTTGACGAACGAATCCGCGCAAGCGTACTGGTCGTCGGTGGTGCGGACATCAAAACTATGCTGGATGCGCCGCTTATCAAGAATGCCGTCAACAATGCCCCCCTTCATTGGATGGGCAAACAGCTGGTTGCCTTCATGATGCGCCCGGCCGACCCGAAACGATACGCTGCGGGTACTGCGGGACGGCCTGTGCTGATGCTGAATGGTTCGGAGGACACCCTGGTCAGCCCCGACGCGGGCAAAAAACTTTATGAATCGCTGGGCGAACCCAAAGAAATTCGCTGGTACCCCTGTGATCATCCGGGTTTGCGCAAGGAAGACGCCGTCATTGTGGTGCAGATTCTCGATGACGGGCTTGCATGGCTCCTGGAAAAGGACGGCCCTTTCCGCAACGCTGAAATCGCGGCGGATACCCCGGCGGACAGCGCTCCGGGCACACCGAACTGAGTTTGTACGGTTCAACCGAGGCATCCCGGCGAACCGGAGAGTACTAAACCCTTTTGCCGGGGAATAGCAGAAGTCTATTTCGTCTATTCTTTTTCAACCACTGTAAGGAGAAACACTATGGCCACAATTATCATCGACGGAGAGGAAAAGCAGGTGGCGGATGGTTCGCCGATTATGGATGCGTGTGATGACCTGGGTGTGCCCTTTGCCTGCCGTGTGGGAATATGTGGGACATGCGTCATCACCATCCTTGAAGGAATGGAGAACCTGGCGCCCAAGACGCAGGAAGAAGAGGATATGGGTCTAGCGGACGATCAACGTCTGGCGTGCCAGGCCGTAATCAACTCAGGAACGGTTGTCGCATCCTATTGAACATGGGATTGACTCCCTCCCCGACAAAGGTTAGAATGTCAACGGTACCGGAACGCAAGGAACACCGTTATGGCAAAAACCGTATTGTTATACTGCCCGGAGGCCGTGCTTCATGACACAGGCGACTACCACCCGGAATCGCCGTTGCGCCTGGAAGCGATTCGACGCGCCCTGCAGGAACGCCATATAGAAGCGCCCTTCCTGCGACCGGAGCCCGCCGCACCAGAAGACTTATTGCGCAATCATACGCAAACACACATTGACGAAATCAGGGCCGCTTGTCTTGACGGGGCGGAATATCCGGACCCGGACACCGTGATGGTTCCCGCATCCTGGGAGGCGGCCCTGTTATCGGCGGGGGCGGGCATTACGGCAGCCCGGGGCATCCTGAACGGCCAGTTTGAGAACGCCTTCGTTATGATGCGTCCGCCCGGCCACCACGCGGAAGCAGACCGGGCCATGGGGTTCTGCCTGTTCAATAACATCGCAATCACAGCGCATTGGCTGCGGGAGACGGGCGCGGCGGCGCGCGTGGCTATCGTGGACTTTGACGTGCACCACGGAAACGGCACCCAGCACGCCTTTTACGATGACGACACCGTGCTTTTCGTCAGCCTGCATGAATATCCCCTTTTCCCGGGTACGGGCTACCCCTATGAGACCGGAAAAAACAATACGAACCTGAACTTCCAGATGGCGCCTGGAAGCAGTCCCATGCAGTGGATAAATACGATTCAGGGAGCCGTGGTACCGCAGTTAGAGTCATTCGCGCCGGATTTCCTCCTGATTTCCGCCGGTTTTGATGCACACCGCCTCGACCCTCTGGGCAACCAACTGCTGGAGAGCAGACATTTTGGGGAGATAACACGCCTAATCAAACACATTGCGGGGGCACGTACCATTTCCTTCCTGGAAGGAGGCTATCACCTTGGCGCCCTGGGCGAGAGCGTGGCAGAGCATGTACAGGCGCTGATGGAATGACCTTGTCTTATTTCGCTTTCTTTCTGCGTTCGATTAGTTCCCTCCAGGAAGTCAGGAGAATTCCCTCCTTTTCAATGGCTTGTTTCAATTTCGAATCGAGCATGGCGTTGAGGTCGCCGCCCCGCTTCTCTCCGGATTCGGAAATCTGGTCGAAATTTGGAGAGGGAACCGTGGCGTGCAGAATGACCTGGGTAATACCAGGTTTCATGGCGCGCAGCATCTCAATAAATTTGTCCGTCTTATCCGTACTGTTCCAGCCATAGGAGTCGGTATGGACATCGTCAATAACGGGCAATCCGGAAGCCCATACGGTTTCTGCCAGTGCACGAACCGCTCTTGCCTTTTCCGCCAGTTCGGGGTCCTCCTTCAACAGCGCGGTCATGTGCCCGCCGGGCAAAAGGACGGGGATCATTTTCTCCATGCCGACGGCCACATAGCGCATGAGATATTCTTCGGTGGCGAAGACGGTTCCCATATGGGTGTCCAAGTGGGATATGGGCATGCCCATTTTTTCCGCCGCAGCAACCTGCGCCCGGATTTCCGCCTCTAGCTCATCAGCCGTTGCGTGCTCCGCCACCAGTTTCACATTGTCCCAGAGAAAGCCGTCCGGGTCTGCCAGGCCAGGATTGTTCTCCACACACGCAAGGGGTCTCCAGCGGTACTTGTCCCATTCCGAGGTCAGGGTGAGATGCAGGCCGGAGCAAGCATCCGGGTGCGCTTTCAGGTAGTTCCGGATTTCCGGCACCCACGCGCAAGGCATCATGACGCTCCAAGAGGTGATCAATCCCTCCTCCACACCGCGGATACCGGCCTCGTTCGACTCATGGGAGAGCCCCGCATCGTCGTTGTGGAAGATAATTACCCGGGCACCCTTGGGGAAACCCAGCCTTTCGGCATAGTTGGGCGGTTCCTGAGCGGCAAGGGTTCCCACAGCGAGGACCATTATCGCAAACACCATCATTCCTTTTTGAAAAGCACACACCATTGCAAGTTCCTTTACGGTTTTGAAAGTTTGCCGTGGAAGCGCCCCGGCAGTATTTATTTCTGTACGCTACCAGGCACGGTCGGACAATATCTAACCTATCTGACGAAGAATGACAAGATCACGCGGGACCTGTTCCGCTTGGCACATTCTAAAGCAGATTACAGGGAATTTCAAAGCGCCTGTCCGGCGATTGCTCATCGCAGCAGCCTTGCCTCGGCCCAGTTGGCGTGGTCTCCGATGATGCCGTCCCCACCATCTCCCACACGCAAGCGCAATTCGGACGCACCGTTGACCTCCACGCGCACCGGTTCAGCCCTGTCGTCCGCGTTCATCCTCTTGGATTCCCACTTTTTGACCTTGTCCACCCACACTTCAAAAGTACCCGTTCCCCGGTTCGCCCCATCCATCCCAACTTGAGACTCGAATAACGTGTATTGTTTATCAAGGGCATAGACCACCTCCGACACGGCGTGGACACCCAAACCGCGGCGAAAATGGTGTCCGGCAATGGTCATGGGCCGTTCCCATACACTTTTATTTCGCTGTAGTGTACCCCAGCCCTGCTGCTCGAAAAGAGGCTCCAGCGCGTCCAAATAAACCCCATTAATCTGTTCAATCCTTCGCTTGCGGGTTTCCTCTTTAAGATCCGCCTTAAAAGCGTCCGGTGCCAGCAAGAAGGCGCCGCCCATCGAAATACGTTCGGGCGCGGGCAACGCGTCCGGGTAGTCCGGCTTCTCCCCACCCGGTTTCCAAGCCCACACCCACACGGAAAGGTCGGACACATTCGTTTCTGTGGAAGCGGTCAACGCCAGCGTGGATGTACCTGCAGGCAAAACCGCCTCCAGAAAGGTCCAATGTTCGGGGGGCGGCGCAGTGGATGCGGCGAATCCCTGTATGGAACCTGTCGCTCGCATCTCCAAGGGTGCCTCGTTTACCTGGAGCTTTCCCAAAAGCCGGGGCGCCGTTTCTTTGCCCTCGGTGAGCACCAGCAGGCGCGCCTGGGGCGCATCCACCCGCACACGGGCATCCAGTGACACTTCAAGCATCCCGGCATCGAAACCCTCCGCTTCGGTCCAATTCGGTCCCAGTGAGGCGGTTTCCTCCTCAAAATGCACTTGCGCGGCGTGGCAGACGCAGGACTCTACCACCACGCTATTGTTTATACAGGCCCCAACCTCGGCCAAGCCCGGGTTATCCGAGGCGGGCCGGATGTTCAGTACCAACGTTTCATAAGGCGCGAGCGGCACTTCCACGGTATCGCCCGGAGTTACGCGCGCGGCATACCATCGTGGTTCCGGATAGAGGCTGATCACATCAAATCTCGTGTTGATATTTTCCTGAGCGAGGCCGTCGGGCAGCGCCAGCCTGTACGACTGTGGCGCCACCCAGGGATTACGCAGGGCAACCGTCCCGCCGGCATCGTCCCAATGGGCGTAGCCGTAAGGCATGCGCGGCATGGGCGCGTCGTGGGACTGCCACGGAATGCCGTCCCGCAACCATGCCTCCGGGCGCAGGACTTCGGTCGGCGTGTCCACCAGCATGCCTTCATGACTGCGGGCCCATCTCAGCGTTTCCGCGAGTTGCGCCCATCGCGCCGGGTTCATGTACTTGGGGTTTATGTAGAGCGAGATAAAGGCATTTCCCCGCAACAGGCACATGACGGCATCGTTCATGAAGCAATCATCGCTCTGGTGGATGATGCCGAGGATTTCCTGTGCAGGAACCGGCGAAAACAGGCGGTCGGCCGCCTGCAGGTTGTAATAATCCCGGGCGGTGGTGTAACTTTCCCGGTAGACCGGGCAGGGCACGCGCCCGTAAGGAGAATCATCGCCGAAACCTCCAATCACGGAGTTCAGATGAAAGAGCCACCAGGGGCTGGCGTTGGCATCAAAGGTGCCCTCGAACCAAACCTCGGGCGCAATGGCACGCACGGCCTGAAACGCGGCAATGCCGCCTTCGGCTGTTTGCTCGGCGCCGAAGGGACCGGCATCGAAGGTGTCTTTCCCAAGGAAGTAACCGTCCAGTTTCACCTGGCGAATACCGAAGCGGGAAACCATGTCCGTCAGCCGTTCTTTGAAGCGGGATGCATAGCGTTCTCCACCCAGGCTGAGCAGCCGCACCGGGCTTACACTCCAGGGCACGGAAAATTCAAAGGACTCATAGCCCTGTTCCCGGGCCCATTCGGGGTTGAGGGCTGGGCTGTAAAATGAGGACGGGGAAACCCAAAGGCCCAGGCGCGATCCCATCCGTGCCGCCGCAGCTTCGATACGGGAAAACCCCTCGGGAAACAGGATAGGATCAATTTCCCAGATACTATCGGGATTGGACCAGCCCATATCAATGGTAAAACTGTCCGGCGCCACTCCGTGCGCCTGGTATAGTTCTTTTTCAAAAACGGTCATGATGTCAAGAATATTCTGCTCGGAAAATGGCACGGGCGAGGTCCACCAGCTGTTGTAATTGAAGTGAAGTCCCCGGGGCGCGGGGCGGTGCATTTCTATATAACGGTGAAAAGCATCGCGTTCCCTGCCCGGCTTTGCCAGGCCATATACGGCACAACGGCTCTCAAAAGTATCGCCCGCCTCCAAGGCGACCCGCGGGCGATGGGCCACAAGGACGCGCGCGTCTTCCACGCGCACGGCAGCCACGGGGAACTCGATGCCCGCGAAAAATCCCGGCAGGAACACGGGCGTACTTCGGGGAAGCGCGGTACGTGGATCCTCCCGTAATTTATCGGCCTCCAGTTCTTCCAGAAGTATTTCCTCGAGAACCAGGGGGGCGCTTGTGTTGGCCACCTTGACCGACACCCATTTGCGAAGCACCTGTTCCCGGGGCTCCCAGCGCAGCAGCAACCGCACCTCCAAGTCTGCCGTCTCCCCCACTTTTACAGGCGCATAAGCCGCATCTACCTCCCCGGCGGACAACGTACCATGGATACTTTCGGGCGGCACTCCACCCACCCCGTCTTCAACATCGCGGAAGAACAGCATCGGTGAAGACAGGGAAACAGTCAACCGGCCGCCCTCATGGTCAACATGAAGCGACTCTCCGTCGCGCTGGAAGACGGGTTCCTTTGCCGCTGCCGGAAGGAAAACCATAGCGATTCCAAGAGTCGCAAGAACATAGAAACATTTCATAATGCCTCCTTTTTCATCGAGTTGTAAACGGCACTGCCCAAAAACTATAGCGCTAACACGTTCCTCGAAACGACTTTTGACGACAAACACATGTTATTCAGGCGTTCAACTCATGTAAAATAAGAGGAACGAGAAGAACCTGTTATTAAGTCTGGCATGTCGAGCCTGGTGCCAAACGCCGTTTTTTGGGGCCATTTCAAACAGACCGTTTTCTTTACAGGCAATTTATATACACGTTTTGGAATAGGGTTGTATGCTAACTTCATCGCTCATCCTTTTAGCAGCCGGATTTCTGGTATTGACGAGTATTCTCGCCAGCCGGGCTTCCGAGCGCCTTGGCGTGCCCGCCCTGATCGTCTTTCTTGGCATCGGAATGCTGGCCGGTGTTGACGGGTTTGGAGGCATTCAATTTGACAATGCGCAGGCCGCCAATCTGCTTGGCGAAATGGCCCTGGCGTTTATTCTGTTTTCAGGCGGTCTGAGCACCAACTGGCGCATTGCACGCCCGGTTGCCGTTCCGAGCTTTATCCTGTCCACGTTCGGTGTGTTAATCACGGCGGTACTGGTCGGCGTGTTCGCGTGGGCCGTGGTGGGACTGGATATTCTCAATAGCGTGCTGCTCGGCGCCATCATCTCCTCCACGGACGCGGCGGCGGTATTCTCCATCCTCCGCAGCCGCGGGGTCGGGCTGAAGGGCCAACTCAAACCGCTGCTGGAACTGGAATCGGGCAGCAACGACCCGATGGCCGTCTTTCTGACCATTGGCATGACTCGGGTGCTGACCGTTCCGGACTTTCAATGGATAGACCTGGTCCCCTTTTTCCTGCTCAACATGGGCGGCGGCCTGCTGGTAGGATTCGTGGTGGGCAAGATAGCCGTTTTTCTCTTCAATCGAATCCGCCTGGATTATGATGGTCTCTATCCTGTTCTCAGCATGAGCCTGGTACTGCTCACCTTCGGGGCCGCAGAAGAACTCAAGGGAAATGGCTTCCTAGCGGTTTACTTGTGCGGCATGCTGCTGAACGGGTCCGATTTCGCGTTCAAGCGGTCCGTGGAGAAATTTCACGATGGTCTTGCCTGGCTGATGCAAATTGTCATGTTTCTCACACTCGGATTGCTTGTAAATCCGTCCAGCCTGCCCGCCATCGCGCCCCAGGGCATCCTGGCCGCGCTGTTCCTTATGTTCGTGGCGCGACCGGCGGCGGTGGCACTGGGCTTGCTGGGCAGCGGATTCCTGTGGCGCGAACGGCTGCTCATCGCCTGGACCGGGTTGAGAGGAGCCGTGCCCATTGTGCTGGCCACCTTTCCCCTGCTGGCGGGCTACGAAAACTCCGATATATTGTTCAATATCGTGTTCTTCATCGTAGTGACGTCGGTACTGGTACAAGGCACGCTCCTGATGCCGGTGGCGCGCCTGTTGAAGGTGGATAAACCGCTGGCCGCCCGCCCCGTCTACTCCCTCGAAATAGCGCGTAGCGGCCTGACGCAGGGGGAAACACGCGAAATTGAGATTCTTCCCAACATGGGGCTCGTTGGGCACACGGTTGCCGACCTCATACTCCCGCCGGAAGTATTGGTTCTGCTGATAGGCCGGGGCGAAGAATCGATTGTCCCGAGGGGACATACGCGAATCGAACCTTACGACACCCTGCTGTTGCTGGGCAAACCCGAGGCCTTGCACGAAGCAAGCGAAGCCATACTATCACCAACGCTGCCGCATCGTAGAAGAATTCCGGATGACCCCATGACAACGCTTCCCTTTTCCACGGAAGAGAAATATCTTTCCAAGCAGGTGGTTGTTATCGGTTACGGCCATTTGGGAAAGCACGTTTGCGATATTTTGGCTGCAAGTAAGATTCCGTTCGTGGTGGCCGATCAGGACCGGGAAATCGTGGAGCGCCTACGCGCTCAAGGCCAACCCGCTGTGGTGGGGGACGGTGCCACCGCCATGGCATTGGCTCAAGCCCATGTTGCCCGGGCAGCCGTCCTGGTCATTACCACGCCGGATGTGCTTAAAACACTGCAGACGATTGAACTGGCGCGCATCCTGAATCCGAACCTCGATATCGTTGTCCGCGCTCAAAGCGAAATGGAAGCCGCCTTACTAAAAAAAGAACAGGTCAACAAAATACTTCTTCCGGAAATGGAACTCGCCAAAACCATTACTAAACACATCCTGCGTCGCATGCCGGATACATCGAGTTGAGCGTTCGCGGGTTGTGTGCTCAACCTTTTTCCGCAGCATATACTCTAACGTGGGCTGTACCCACAACCTGGAAAAATTTTTCAGGGTATGTTGTTCACGCTTTAGCGTGCGGGTCGCGTCCAGACCTTGAGGAGCAAGCTAAAGCGTGAACAACATACAACTCTTCTTGTTTTTTATAATAGAACATTTTCGATTAGGTACCGACGCGGGCATTGCCCGCAACCCAAAGACTCGTCATTGCGAGGTACGAAGCAATCTGGTTTGAAGCAAGTCCGTTTTGCGATGAGATTGCTTCGTGCCTCGCAATGACGAGATGCTTGGTCTTTGTCATGGTTCACTTCTTGTTTTTTATAGCGGCTACGAGCCGATAATCTACTAAAAATGTCGCCCCCCGTGTACTTTTTTGTTTGTGGTCCGCAACGTGACGGATGGTAAAGATGACGGGTATCGACATCGGGGCGCACCTCCCTCTGTTGTGACTATGGACGCCGCAGGAAAAGGATGGTGCAAGGGTCCCGCAAGATAACAGCTGTCCAACGCTCTGTTGTCGCTGAAACGCCCTCTCCTGTCAGCGACATCGTTTTCCCGCTCCATCGAACGCTGTTCTTTCTGATATACTTACGGCATACATCTTACCCCACGCAAAGGTTGTTACCATGGGTGAAATTATCAGTCTGGCGCTTCTAGCAGGCATTGTCATGGGCATCCAGCTCGGTGTCCGCTACCTCCGTTCCTGGCGGTTGCGGCGACGGTTTCAGGCAGGCATGTCCGCTTACAAAGAGAAACGGTTTTCCGAAGCGCTCTCCGCTTTTCAAAAATGTGTCCGTATCGCCCCGGAATGGCTGTATGTGCGCACCCTGGCAGGCATTTGCCTGTCCCATATTGGACGCGAAGCGGACGCGCTGCGGGAGATTGAACTGGTAGAGGCATTACAACCGCGCGAGGCGGAAACCTGGACCTTGATTTCGACTTTCTTTATGCTGTGTATGCCGGAAAATGAACCCCGCCTTTTCGATGCCCTTGAACGGCTGGCCGCGCTGGATGCTACGGCGGCACGCACCCTGATTGGCCAACCGTTGTTTTCCCGTTATGGCGCCTCCCCCCGCTTACATGCGTTGAGACAACAATTAGCCCCATCCGAGTAACGCCTTTGCCTTGCGATGCACAATAATACAGTAATACAGAGTCGCTTATGAGAATCCCCGAATATGATAATTTTCATGATTCAGAAAAGGCAGCAGCCTTCCGGGAAACGATACGCGCTCACTGCGGGGACACTTTTTTAGCCACCGTGCAGAAAACCGCAGAGCAGTCCGCGGAACCCCTCAGCGTATTAATTAATCTGACGCGTTTCCTGGAGGCGGTAGAAGACCGGCAGGCGGAAGCCTTACGCATGAGCGATATACCGGGCTATCTTCCCCTTTTGGCGGATCTCTTTTCCCAAGGCCCCCTTTTATCGGATATGCTGTGCAGATATCCCCATTACGGCACCTGGCTATGGGATAACCTTCACCCGGACCATGCCCGCCCCCCGATGGAATATGGGGAGATCCTGGAGGCAGCGTTTCAAAAGCATAACGATATTGAAACGAGACAAAAATGGCTGCGGCAGTTCAGCCATCGGGAGCTATTGCGCATCGCCGCGCGCGAGGTTCACCTCCATGCCCCTTTTGAATCCGTGGCGGCGGATATTTCCCATCTGGCGGATGCTATGATTGAAGGGGCACTTCGGGCATCCACCGAGTATCTCTCCCCACGTTTCAGCCCCCTTGTCACCGATGAGACCCCCTCAATGGAGGTAACCTTTTGCGTACTGGCCATGGGAAAACTGGGTGGTCAGGAGCTGAACTTTAGCTCTGATATTGATCTGCTTTTCATATACAGCTCCAGCGGACATACTCCTGAAGATTCTCCGCAAAGCGCCACCACTGAAGAATATTATCGCAAGTTGTGCGAGTTGATGATACGGCTGCTCTCGGAACGTACCGCCGAGGGACATGTTTTCCGGGTGGACACGCGCCTGCGTCCCTTCGGCAAAAGCGGCCCTCTAGCCTGTTCTTTAGGCAGCGCCGTCGACTACTACAGCACCTACGGCCGTGCATGGGAACGGCAGGCCCTAATCAAGGCCCGGCCATGCGCGGGCGATTTCCAATTGGGGGAACTCCTTCTCGAACAGTTGCGTCCTTTTTTTTATCCCCGGTATTTTGACGATGCAACCCTGGAAGACATCCGAAGCGTCAAGCGGCAGATGGAAAACGTTATTGCCTCCAAATCACAAGCCGACCGTGAAGTAAAACTGGGCCGCGGCGGCATTCGCGATATTGAATTTACCGTGCAGATGCTCCAAATGCTACATGGAGGCCGCTGGCAGGAAATACGGACTCCCAACACGCTGGAAGCGTTGCGGGCCCTGGGACAGCGACAACGGATTCAGCCTTTCGACGCTGTGACCCTGGAACGTAATTACATCTTTTTACGGGGAATCGAACACCGGCTGCAAATCCAGGGGGGCCGTCAGACGCACATGCTGCCGGAACCGGGACCGGAATTAGATACCCTGGCCCACCGTTTGGGGTACATAAACGGTGATTCATTCATGAATGTCTACCGGGAAAGGACGTCAGAAACGCGGGCGATATTGGAACAATTCCTCGCGACCCGGGGCGACGGCAACCTCTGGGTAATTGAGTTGCTGGAGCCTGAGTCCGCATGCGCCGATGGCTTGAAAAAACTTGCCTCCCTGGGTTTTCGCGACCCCGGCCGCGCCCGGGAAGAACTGCTTCTGCTGGCCAACGGCCCCGATGACGCTCCATACACGCGGGAAACAGCCCAGCAGTTTTCAGCTGTCACCCCCTTTCTGTTAGAAGCCCTGGGCCAAACCCCCGATCCCGACGGGGCTCTGCTGCGGTTCAGCCAGATACTGGGAAGATTGCCTGTTCCTGCCACGCTCTACAACCTGCTGAAGTATCACCGGAATCTGTCAAGTTACCTGATTGCCCTGGTGTCGAACAGCGATTATCTAAGTGAAATGCTGTTGCGGGACATAAGCCTGCTTGACCTTATCGGAACCCCCGGGCATATTGACATGCCTTCACGGCGCGAGGATCTGGAACAAATCCTGTCTGATCTGGAGGCTGCAGCCGACCCCGCGCCTGCCCTTTACCGTTTGCGCGATGGCGAAGTCTTGAAAGTGGCCCTGCGCGAAATACTTCTGGGTATTCCTGTAACGGCCGTGGGTGACGAACTGTCCCGGCTGGCGGAGGTCATCCTGGCCAGGTCTTTAAGCCGCGCCCGCGCCAGAACAACGGAGCGATACGGAACGACCTCGGCCGCTTTCGCGATAGTAGCCCTGGGTAAATTCGGCGGGCGGGAACTGGGCTATGGAAGCGACCTGGACCTCGTATTTGTCCATGAAGACGAAGAAACCGCCCGTTTCGATATTTCCACTTCGCCGACGGAGTACTTTGCGAGCATCGCCTCCCAGGTCATCAAGTCCCTTAAAGAACCCACGCGTTACGGTTTACTGTACGATGTGGACGCACGGTTGCGGCCCGACGGCAACAAAGGCGCCCTTGCGATACCGGCACAACGCTTTCGCCAGTACTACCGGGAAGAGGCCTATTTTTGGGAAAAATTCGCGCTTATGAAGGTACGGGCGGTGGCAGGCGATGCCGATTTCGCGGCCCGGATTGAGGCTGAGGCGCGTCACCTGGCCTTTTCCATGCGTTTGGAACGGTCCGGGCTGGAAGAACTGGAAACCATGCGTGCGAAACTTGCGGCGGCGGCGCCGCACCTGGACTTGAAACGGCGAGAAGGCGGCATTGCGGAAATAGAGTTTGCCACCCGGCTCCTTCAACTGAGACATGCAGGCGAACACCCGGACTTGGAGCGGGGCGGCGTTTTCGGAGCACTGGAACTGCTGTGCGAGAAGTCCCTTCTTCCTGAACCGGAATATAGCATACTCCGGGAGGGCTATGTTTTTTTCAGGCGGCTCCTGAACCGTTCACGTATGATGCGGGGTTGCGCCTCTTCCTGCCTGCCAGACACGCCCGGGATAGCGGCCCGCCTGGCTCAAAGCCTGGGAATTGAAGGCAGCCTCCCGGAGCAAATAGAATCGTACACGGCAAGCATACACCAGGTCTATCTCCGCATATATAATGCCTTGCGTGATGAAACGGCCTCCTCCTGTAAAAAGGAATCCCTTTAATGTGCGTTTTGTTTGCGATGACACTGTTAATCTTTCCG
>JAKLHG010000239.1 GCA_022710255.1 Candidatus Hydrogenedentota bacterium | reverse complement strand
CAACCCGGCCAGGTGCAGCATGGTGGGCGCCAGGTCTATAAGACGCGCCATGTTTTCGTTGCCCGTGCCGCCCTGAATACTCTGCGGCAGTTTAATGAGCAGCGGCACGCGCAATTGTTCTTCGTAAAGGGTTTGCCCGTGCCACCATCCCTTATGGTCAAAGAACTCCTCGCCATGGTCGGCAACAAATACAATGACGGTAGTATCATAAAGCCCCCGGGCCTTGAGACCGTCAAACAACGCGCCGAGGTGCTGGTCCAGATATTCAATTTCAGAGATATAGGCCTTGCGCATGGGCTCCAGCCAGCGTTCCGGGTCCGGCTTTTCCATGCGCGCGCGCGCATAGCCCACGCCAGGATTATCATGGTCCATAAAGGGGTCATGGGTTTCCATGTAGTGCAGGTACAGATAGAAGGGCGTGTTCTCCGGCCTCACGCCACTGTCCAGCCATTCCAGAGCCGTGGCGGAAACGGTTTCCGCAGGCTGGTAAAAGTCCGTAACCCGTAACTTGCCGCCGCGCACTTTGCCCTCCAGAACCATGAACACCTTACGCATCAGGCCGTAGAGGGACAGATTTTCGGAGGAAGCCGTGGCATAAAAAAGCGGGTTTGGTTTGAGGTCCACGTAATCGGTAAAACCGCAGTCCAAACCAAACGTTTTCGTGACATTCGGATTGTTGGAAAACCCCTTGGCATAGTATCCCCCCTGCTGCAGCAGTCCGGCAAGCGTTTCCAAGTTTGGCGACAAGGAGGCTGTTTTCGAGGTTGCCCCGTGCGCTTCCGGATAGAGACCGGTAAACATCGTGGCGAAGGACGGCTTGGTCCACGAGGCTTGGGAAAAGGCCTGCCGGAAGATCAGGGCATCCTTGGCGAAGGCGTCCAGGTTAGGGGTAATCGCCGCCGCGTCCTGAGTATACAGGCGCAGATAATCCGCGCGCAGGGCGTCTATGGCGCATAAAATGATGTTCGGGCCTGTTGCCTGTGCCTGCGGCTTGAACACGATCGATTCCCCTGCCGGGGTGAGATACAGCGCCAAGGCCCAGGCCGCTCCGACCAGTACTGCCCAACCTACCAGGCAGGCTACCCCGAAGAACGGCATATTCATACGCAAATACCGTCTAAAAACCGCGCATTTAAGAAACACAAGGACGCCCAACAACACCGCCGTGCCGCAGGCCAGGCACACCACCATCCCATAATGCTTCGAGGTCATGGCATGCCCGGCAAGAATATCCCGCTGGAACCGAAATACTCCTATAATCAAAGCGCCCGAGGCAAAGGTCAACGCATAGGTCAACCCGGCGGTGACAGGCCAAGACGGGAACCGGTCGAACAGGAGGGATAAAAACAACAGCCCGGCGGAAACGGCAAGACCCACGCCGGCAAAGATAACGCTGTACGCGACCACGCCCCAGGGGAGCAGTCCCCAGTCGCCCAGTTCCTCGAGGCGCCAGCCGATCCAGAAGGATTCGAGAAAGGCAATCAGGGCGCCCGCGAACAGGCCCATCAGAACGCCGCAGCAGAGCATGGAGACCACTTCCTTGCGGTACCGGGTTGTTTCCTCGCGGCTAAGCAGAGGCTTTAATTCCTCCCGGTCATCGGCAAGGCTTTCCGTAACGTACTCCCGGTCTTCCTCAATGGTTTTACGGCTGGGACGGCCACCGAAAAGAAGTAGCGGCACACTGAGGGCAAAGGGAATTATTTCTCCCGCCCAAAGGCCCAGATGACCGCCCAGAATCGCCACAGCGTGGCCGGCGGTTCCGCCCAGAACAAGCCCGAAGGCCATTTCACGGACCCCCAGACCGGAAATAGTGAAAGTCAATATTCCCGCTGTAATCATCAGGGGACTGACAAAGAAAATATCCGCTGCAGAGACATTCGTGGCACGTATTGCCATGAAGGTAAAGAAGTATTTCGAACAGGTGCCCAAGTGGACCATAATACCAAAGAACAGGGCAGCGAGGAGGGTTCCTTTTGCATTGCTGTAGGCGGTGGCAGCCCGTCCCAGTTTATTAACCATGCCACGGGCAAATTCGGGCACCGGTATTACCGCCGCCAGCACCTGTATCACCCGCGGATTCAACAGCAGCAGAAGGCTGCACACCACGCCTGTGAACAATACCGCCATAATGGAGACCAATAAAGCCGTATTGAACTGCAGGTATTTGAAGCCCAGCGGAAAGGTTGCAAACACCAAAAACGACAGCGCAATAATCCCTGTGAGTTTCTCCACTGCAATCACTGTAGTGCATTTAACCACCTCACGAGTGTACCGTGAAGATTCTATAAGCCGAAACCCATCCAGCCCAATCGTACCGGGAAGGACCAGCCCGATAGCGCGCCCCATAAACCATTGATACGTAAGATAGAGAAAAGGAATCTTTATCCCCTGGCCGGCGAGTAACAACCGCCACCGGATAATCCCCGATGTTATGCCCAAAAGTTTCACCCCGGTAGCGCACGCCATCCAGAAGAAAAACGCCGCCGGACCTGTAGTACTGGCGTTCCGCAAGGCATTCCATACATCAAGAGGAGCAACATCCCCGAACAATCCCGCGAAACCGAAGGTTTCCGGACGGAAAATCATTACAAACAGCGCTATAACAATACAGAGTTTAATCCCATATACAAATGCGTGTTTTTTCATAGGTCCTTCACCTGTACCTTTTATCCCAAACACCCTCTTATCAGAGAAAATATACGATAGCACAATGTAATTAAAACAGGCAACCGGTACCAAGCCGACAAAAGTATTACCTGGGCTGGATAATGCGGAAACCCACATCATTTTCCCGGTTTACAGGTAGATAACGAAATCTTCTTGCCGTACGGCAATCCGGATTGCCCGTAATCCAGGAACCGCCGCGCACCGACTTGAACATGCCTTCGGCCGGGCCCGTCGGATTGGATGTGGGGCTTTCCGTATAGTAGGTATCCTGGAACCAGTCATGGCACCATTCGAGCACATTCCCGGTCATATCATAGGCACCCGATGGACTTACCGCATTCACGGTAAGCACCTCAGGATAACGCAACTGTGCCGGATTGGCGCTGTTATACCATCCTACAGATGAAGTAAAGGGATAGGACTTCAGCCACAGGGGATTAGTCTCTGCGTAATTCGCATATGCGGGGTCAATGGAATCTGTCATCACGCCGTAACGCCAGTGCTTTGTGCCGTCCCAGGATGCGGCACGCTCCCATTCCGCTTCCGTGGGCAAACGATATCCGTTACGCGCCGGCTTATTCAGCGACCAATCCGAAGTAGAATAGCAGGGTTGAAGCCCGTTCATACTGCTGCGCCAATTACAGTAGGCGGCAGCCCCATACCAGCTGACCATAACGACAGGATGCTCCTCCATCGAAACAATTTGCTCGTTGTAATTGATTCGGCTATAGGCGGAGAAAACACCGTCGCTATAGTGTATCTGCGCATTGGGGCCACTGTCTAGAGTTTCCACAATCGGCCGGTCATAAGCATAAACGGTTCCCCCTTTATACGCCGTTCCCTCATTATTTTTGAGTAATTTACGCGCATAAGCCCAATTGAGAGCCTCGGCGAATTCCCGGTTAGTTACTTCATATTTTGCCATCCAATAAGCATCGAGAGATACTTCATGCACCGGCAACTCGATGTTGTCCCCGACATCACGGTAGGGCCTTCCCATTATGAACGACCCTCGCTGGACCGCCACCATAGTATCCGGCACATCGTCTCCTTCTCCCTCCTCAACCGCTTCCCCTTCCTTCACATCTTCCCCTTCGTCGTTTTCCCCTTCCACTAACTCTCCTTCCAGTACCTCCCCCTCAGTTTCCCCCTCTGTCGGGACTCTTCGTATCTCGCATCCATTACAGCCCGCTTTAAGTCCAGCGTTAATCAGGTTCCCGGATAGTGTACCAAACTCCGAAGAACATCCTGCAAAACATAAAATAAGGACCATGAAAAGCGCCGAGACCTCGCCGTATCGTACATAATTCCTGATGTTCATCGTGATTGCTCCTGTTGAACGCATGCCGGAACTGGAATGCCGCCTGCTACAGTACGAATACCAGTATGTCATGTTACCGAGAAGATGTCAATACGCCTGATCACAAGTCGGATAATGTAACGGGAGACTCACTCCACCCCATAGACCAGCGCCTGTTCGGGAGGTGGATACAGGGAGTGATAGGCGGCATAATTAGCAAGTACTTTTTTGACGTAGTCATTGGTTTCCGGGAAAGGAATGGCGTCCATAAACTTCTCCAGGGAGAGACCGGAAAATTTCTTTCGCCACTTGTCACAATTGCCCGGGCCCGCATTGTAGGAGGCGAGCGCGTAAACGGGGTTGTTTCCGGTCCTTTCCAGCATGCGGCTCAGGTAAACTCCGCCCATATGAATGGAAGCATAGGGCGAGTTTAGGTTCGAAGCGTGTTCGGCTGTAACACGGTTGTCCACTGTCACGAGCCACTTTGCGGTATCAGGCATCATTTGCAGCACACCTGTCGCACCGGCCCCGGATGCTATCCCCGCCCGGAATGTACTTTCCTGACGAGCCATCGCCAACAGGAAAAAGGGGTCAATACCCATGGCGGTGCCGGTGGTTTTCACAGCCTCCCAATAGGCAAGCGGATATTCCAGACGCTGCCGTAACAGGGTGGGCTTTCCGTCCTTAACGCCCCATCCATGCGCCCAAACATACTGCATCAGCGTGTGCATATACCCGGCCTCCGCAATGGCCGGATACCATAGTTTTTCAAGAGATTTTGCGGAATCCAAAATACATCCCAACGATTCCCATTCCCCCTCTTCAAACCCGAATTGACCAAAGAACCTCAGGCGCGGGTAGGCTGGAAAGTGCACAATCATCGGCATGAGGTTCTTCTTGTGGTCTTCCTGAAACGGGAAAGGGGCCACAAGATCATGCACTGAAAGGGCCATCATGCGCCCGGAACTTTCCAGCGCAGGGCTTTTCTGCCGGTTCAACAGATACAATGCCCGGTGCGCGAAGAAATGTCCGCATCCCACATCTGCGGCCAACCCCAGGAACCGGTGATTCCCATCGCTGTCATGGCGTGCCTCCGCGATTTGTGCACAGCGATAAAAACTCTCCGCAGCAAATTGTCCCTTCGGGTCGGATTCTGCAAGATTCTGATACAACGCCATGGCCTCAGGAAGCAGGTTTTGCTCCCTTGCATGGTTCGCCAGGTAGAGTTTCGACCTGGGCGCACGCACATGCGTCGAGCATTTTTCAATCAGGAGACGGTACATGCGGTCCGCCGCGGGAATATCAGGTTTTTTAGCATACCGTTCCCCCATCCACCAACAGGCATCCCCGGCATCCCTGCCCTCATTGAAATAAGCGATCATCATGTTTATCAAAGTCTCTGCCATCGCGGATTGGTCCTGGACAGCCTGTTCACGAAGGACGAGCATCAACCATGCCCGCATCGCCATTTCCCCGATGTTTTGCCTTATGCAGGCGTCAACATTAGGCATGGTCTCCGCATGCTGCTGCAGTGCCTCGACCCGTGCATCCATATCAGCCATGGAAAGGATCGAACCATCCGTATCCCGAAAACTGACGGCCTCCTTCTGCAGCGCGGCACGTCCTTCTTTCAGGTTTCCGGCACGAATCAGCCCATAACAGCCCCATAGCCTATCCTCTCTGTCCGAAGAACCCAACAGTACCCGCGCGCCTTCAACACGGTCTGCGTTGGAAACGACATTCATTACCGTGTCTCTGAAAAAGTTATAGCCTTCACGCGCATGGGCCGGCAACGCGAGAGCAGTACGCGCCCGGGCCAGCACCAATGCATTCATAAACCATGGACGTGGTTCGAGACCTTCCAAAACACGGTTGAAATACGGATAGGCTTTCTCCGCATTACCCGCTTTCAGGTACAGGTAACCGAAACGCGCATAGGTCATGCGTACCCAGGGACCTTCCGGATAATCGCGCAACACCTGCATAAAGAGTGTTTCTGCTGTCGCCATATTGCCCGCCAGCCAATGATTTTGTGCGGCCCTGGACAGGGCATAAGGACACAAGATATCCGACTCCTGGGCACATTGCGAGAAAAGTTGTGCCGCATTTTCAAAGGCTCCACTCCTTTGAGCACTGTCACCTGCTATAAACGAGTCGGTTCCCGTTAACGCTGCGGAAGTACAAAGGCTTAAAATCATTGCTAGTAATTGCATGGAAAGTCCTATCGGAGTCGCAGACCTGAAATTCTTGTCTTTGGTTTTTACGTTTAATTCAACGCAATGAAGTCCTATCCCTTAAAACTCTATGGCGTCCGATACCTACGACTGAAACACAACGTTGCCTGGGG
>JAKLHG010000238.1 GCA_022710255.1 Candidatus Hydrogenedentota bacterium | reverse complement strand
CAGGTTGCCGGGGATGGTGCCTTTTATCTGCGTATCGGTCCACAGCGTAAGCGGCACGGTGGCCCCGTTTATCAGCACGCCGGTATAGGCGGCCGCGTAGTTGCCGAAGTGCTCGCCGTTTATGGTGAACGGCAGGCCTATGGGCCCGGACGACGGGGCCATATTGTAGGCCGTGGGCGTGCTGACCGTGAAGGAGAGCGCCTGCGACTGCACTATGCCGCCGTTGAGCTCGCGCTCCACGATGACGGGATACTCGCCGGGGACAAGTGCACCCGGCACAGCGCCCTGTATTTTATCCGCCGTCCACAACGTAAGCGGGCAGGTAGTGCCGCCCATCAGCACGCGGGTGAAGCCCGCCACGTAATTGCCGAAGTTGCCGCCGTAGATGGTGAAGGGCAGGCCTATAGGCCCCGCCACCGGGGTCATGCTTGCCACGTCCACAGCGACCACCTCGAAGGTCATGGGCGCGGTCTGCATCACGCCGCCGTCGGAGGTGCGGCGCTCCACCAGCACCGGGTACTGGCCCGAAACCAGACTGCCGGGCACAGTGCCCTGTATTTTATTGTCGGTCCACAGCGTCAGAGGCGCCGTGGTGCCGCCTATCAGCACATGAGTGTAGGCCGCGGAATAATTGCCGAACCCCGCGCCTGTGATGGTGAAGGGCATACCGATGGGCCCCGACGACGGGGCCAGCCAGTAAGCTTCCATGTCGCGCAGGCTGAACGCGGCGGTTGAACTCTGTACCACGCCGCCGTTCAGGGCGCGCTCCACTACCAGTTCATAGTCGCCCACCGGCAGGGTGCCGGGGACGGTACCCTGGATCTTGGTGTCGGTCCATAGAGTGAGGGGCATGGTGGCACCGCCCAGCAATACGCGGGTAAAGCCTGCCACGTAGTTGCCGAAGCTTTCCCCTGTTATGGTGAAAGGTACGCCGATCGCCCCCGACGACGGGGTGACCTCAAGAAGAGCCGGCACGGTAATGGTGAACGGCGCCGCGGTCGCAAGGACCTCGGCCCCGCGCATCACGGCCACGGCATGTTCCCCGGCCGCGAGCGTGCCGGGCACGGTGCTTTTTATGGTGTCGGTGCTCCAGAGCGTCAGCGGCGCGGTGGCGCCGCCTATGAGGACAGTGGTCAGCCCAGCGGAATAAGCGCCGAAGCCCGTTCCCGTTATTGTGAACGGCAGGCCTATGGGGCCCGAGGAAACCGAGAGCTCCGCCGTGTAGCCTGGCTGGCCGCCCACGTTGAGGTATGCCACCTTCACGTCGCTGAAGTTGAACGCGTTGTCCACGGCCTGATACTGGATGGTATAGGTGCCCTCATCCAAGGAGAAAGGCTCTTCATAAACCGTCTCATCCGACCAGTCTTCCCTGGTAGTATAGGTTATCTCCCTGATACCAGAAGGGCCCACGTCCTGCGCACTCAGCGTGATAAGGTCGGAAGCGGAGATATCAATGCTTTCTCCGTCGCCCACAGCCACCCCGTTCACCGACAGCTCAACCAGCGGGGCCGAGTAATCACCGGGCTCGCCCAGGATGGCGAAAACCCGCGCCACCCCCATGATGCGCGCCCGTATCCTGTTGTTGTCCTCGTCGGTCTCCTGGTCCTCCATGTACACCCAGCCGTTCTCCGAGTCGTATTCGAAGAGGTAGATGGCCGACGGGTCCAGGTCCTGCGCGTAGACGGCTTCCGTGGAGTAACTGAGCGTTATCTCCGCCGGCAGAGGCAGTTCACCGGAACCGGAAGCGACCGTATAGAACGTGGTAACGGCAAGCAGCCCGGCCCCCGTTACGGCGGCCTGCACGGTTTCGATTATTTCCGGGGCCGCCGGCGCCACAGTAACGTCCTCGCCGAGGGAATTAACGCTGGCTAGGCCATCCTCGGACACCGCGGTGATTACCGGCGAATAGCGCGAAATGGAGATGTTCTCACCGTTGAGCACCGCCACGTCCAGCTTGCCGGAACCAGTGAGCGACATGGCCATGGGCCACAGGCCCTGCTCGGTAGGCAGGTAGGGGGGATTCCAGAGATACCCATTGTCGGCGCCTATCTTCACCACGGCGGGATTGCCTGTCTCCGGATTATCCGCCACGGCGAAGATACTGCCCGCTCCGTCCACGGCGAAGGGACTGTCCTCGCTCATACGCGCTATGGAAGGCGAACCGAAGCCGCCCTCGCCCACACGCCAGAAAACCCCGCTGTTGTACACCACCACGCCGCCGCCGGGGTTAGGCACGGCGGGCATGTAGACGTCGTCATGCGCGTCGTCGTAAAGCTCGGTCGTCCTGGAGAACGCGGCCGCGCCGGAAAGGTCGGCCGCATAACGGTAGGCCATCAGGCTATGTTCGAAATCGCTGCCAAGGACCCAGAGCTGCCCCTGCCCGTCCACCAGAACGCCGCCGCGCGCCTCCACAGGCAGCAGCACGGAATTCTGTGGGGTCAGGCTGGTATCGAAAGCGGCGAGCTGGTAATTGTAGCCGTTCTCCAGGGTCCAGAAGCGGGTATAGACATAGGCGCGCCCGTCGGGCATGACCGCCAGCGGTCTCTCGCCGTAATCCGCGGGGTCGTTCTCGCCGACGCCAACGGAACCTGCCGCCCCGCCGGCCGAACTGAATTTGTAAAGCGTTCCGCCGCCCAGCACATAGGCGTTGCCGGAAGCGTCCACCTCCAACCCGTCGATGTTGAAATACCAGGGCCATTCATGCGTCCACGCCGCCGTGCCGGAGGGGCCGACCTTGACCAGGTAGCTGCCCGCCCAAAGTTTGTTTATGGCGAGGTAGCGGCTGCCGTCCGGCAGGGAACGCATGACCTTTACCGTGCCATATTCAGCCGGGCCGCTGCCCGGCATCGGGATAACCGCGGGGGAACCTTCGAGCAGATTCTGCGGCTCGGCGTAGGAATCCTGTGAATCCTCCTGCACCCAGAAAATGCGCTCCCCGGCGTTGCCTGCGCGGTCGTAAACCCAGGCCGTATAAGCCCCGGCGGCAAGCCCGGAGAAGGTTGTCTCCTCGGCCTGGCCGCCGCTGAAAGTGCGGGTGGACCCGGTGGGGCCATCCAGCACGATTCGGTCTATCCCGGAGCCGTAATCCTCGGCGTGCACGGTTATGGAAGTCTCCGTGGTGGCCGCGCCGTTTACTCCGGGCAGATACACCCACGGTCTGGTAAAATCTAGCTGGAACGAGACAGAGGAGTCCTCTCCCGCAGTCCCCTGCATTACGCCGGCCGCGTCGCGAGTCAATTCCGCCGCGGGATCTATTGAAGCCTTCGAGGTGGAGACCTCCAGCAAACGATTCCCGGCAAGGTCAACGCCTTCAACGAATAAAGTGCGCAACCCTTCAGTGAGCGGGGCGGTTTCGCCAATTTCCAGGTCCGCCGTGTAATTCCGCCTATTCCCCTCGGACTCCGATGAAGAAACGACCAGATACTCGGACAGGGTATCTATTGAGACGGTGGATATCTCCACCGGCTCGCTGAATCTCAATCTGATCGTGTACGTGCCCAGGCCCACCGGATTCACCGTGGGAGTGTCATATGCAAAGACATTGCCGTCAAAATCCCACTCACGGGAATAACGGGGCGTACCGACGGAATCCACTATCTCCACTTTCTCCAGGAAGGGGCGGAAATTATCAACGGTGACATCAGTAAATGAGGCCGTTCCTTTTTCCACATCCCACGCGGCAATCTTAACCCTGTATTTCCCGTCCGGATACTGTGCGCGATGCGGGGAACCGGAATCAATCCCATTAATCTTAGCATCAGAACCGTTCCATGCCTGACTTGCCGCCAGTTTTGTGTTCCAATATCTATCTTCGACGGAATTCGTAAGATTGAAAACGTAGTTATAGGGCAGGAAGTGAGCTGGGTCTGGATTGGCGTCCACATCTTTGTCATGCTCATACAGAGTCGCCATCTTGGTGTCGTCAGGGTTTCCGGAGAATTCATAGGCTTCTGTAGACTTCACGATACTTCCCTGCCAGTCAAGGACAGAATACTCGACCTTGTAGGGGGTGGAGGTAATGCCGTGATATTGCAGCCCGCCAGGATGGAAGGTGTCCGTATCCACCTGATTTCCCGGATTATCCTCGTTGTGTCCCATGAAGTCTGTGATCTGGGAAACGACCTCAATATTCCCCCATAAATTGGGGTATGTCGGAGTGTTGGTGGTTATGTATACGTTGTCCCGCTTAAAATATACTGGGCCTATTCCAGGATAGCCTCCATGGGGATCACGCGGAGAAAAGAGACCACTTACTAAAGGATTTACTGCCATTGCATGCCAATTACTCGAATCGCTCGAGACTATCAAATGCGTATGAGGAAAAGTCGTCCTGGAAGACGCAACATCCCGTATTAGCGCAAAAACCTGCCCTTGTGGGATCAAATTGCCAAAAGTTCTCAAATCTGGGCCATTAGGGACCTCTTGGATGTGGTAGTACATTACGTACTGTCCAGGATTATTTGCATTCTCAAAAATCACTCCCTGGAAGCTATTATCCCATGGTGCAGTAAAGTAGTCGGCCACCTTCAAGTCAGCAATAGCAACACAGGAGGAACTGGTCCCGACTTGAGGGATGTCCACTCCGTCATGGAAGCCTTCTTCAAATACTCCGTAATTCCCGGTTATATACGGAGTTCCATTGGTTGGCCAAGTTGCATACACGACCACATCAGACATCAGGAGGGCGGCGATTAAAAGAAATACCTTGTTCACATCACCACCCCTCTTGCCTTGAAATTAGTCCGGCAGTGTTAAAAGTCCAGGTATATTTGTCGGATTTTATCGCCAACTTCACACGAATACTCTCGCCGTTTGACACCATGGAATCAAAAGGGCTAAAACCGAAGACGTCTCCAAAAGGATATTGCCACAAGCTTTCGCCGCTTTCAGAATAGCATTCTAAGAATACGCCTTTCCCAGGGATTTTGAACAAAAAAGCAAAGTATTTTCCGTTGTCGAAAAAAGTGCCAGCGCCATTCCATAATTTATCAAAAGTAATTTCTTTGATTAGTTTCGCGGATTCATTGTAGAAGGCTATCCCGCCCTTACTGGCACGATGCGGAGTATTTCTAAGGCCTGCAGACACAAAAGTCCCGGTCTCTGAAACATAAATCGAACTATAAGGACGAATATTTTTAAACTCATTTATTTTATTCCCTCTCTCGTCAAAAATCAAAAGCTCCTGTGACGCAAATCCATATTTCTGTATGCTCACAAATTTTCCTTTTTCGGAAACCCGTGGAGAATCCCAGGCGTTCACATTCAATTGCTTCACGAGCTTCCCTTTTATGTCATAAAATTCAACTTTTTTTTCTCGAATCTCCTGACGCCTTGCTTCACTGATTTTTACGCGCCCAGAATCATACAAGACGCCATTTTGTCCTTGAGAGGCATATGCGACGGCTGAGCTACTTGATTTTGAAATCAACTTGCCAACTTCCGCAGCAAGAGTGCAATTTACGGCAAAAAAACAGAAGGATGCACCGACAAAAACCATATTCGCATTCGCCATAACGTTCCCCTTAAATAGCCTTAGTTTCTAATACTTAATTTTGAAAGCGGCCTATCACTCTTGGTAATCCCTTAACATCTCCCTAATCGTGGTCCTCCTCGGAAATCAACCGCCGCCCCTCAACATCAAAAACATACCGCCGCCGCTGACTATCAACTCCCTTGTTATATCCAACGTACTTTTTTCTCCAGTATTCCGGGATATCAAGCGCCACATATTTATCGTCCGATGAGAAAACAATACGCACGAAACCATCCGCGTAAATCCTGATTTCATGCCTAAACAACTCGGTCCCATCCATGTCATACAGCAAGAAATACTCCGGAGATTTTGGGCTACTCGCGGTTAAAGCCAAATAAGTCTGCGTGTTCGAGACAGAAAAACCACCGACATAACCCGGGTTTACAGATTTTTTTAGCACCCCATCATAGTCGTAGACCTCAAATCCACCATTGCTTCCAAGAACTCCACCAATCAAAAAGAACCTGGAATCGGAAAAGGCGAATTTCGCATCCGGCAGTTTAGCAAGCTTCCCTTCTCTGATTTGAACGCCTCTGCCATCCAGAACATGGACCGTCTTCAGAGCAGGATCGACAACCGCTACACGGCTTTTTTCTCCTAAAAAGACACGCTTGCCACTTTTCGTCTGAGCGCTTGGTCTCAGCAATGAGACCTCGACCCCTTCTCTTTCAATTCGGATGCTTTCACCGGGTTTTAAAGAAATTTGTTCTTTTCGCTGAACGGCCAATTTTTCTTTTTTAGCCACATATCCCATAAATTCTTTATAGTTTTTCACCTCCTGAATTTCGCTTTG
>JAKLHG010000237.1 GCA_022710255.1 Candidatus Hydrogenedentota bacterium | reverse complement strand
TACTTTATGTCCTTTACAAAAATCAGAATCGCGGCTTTTGTTTTCACAGTCGCCCTGTCGGCGGCGTCCTCTGCCCAGTCGGCCTCCGACCGGCCGCCCAGGATAGCCTTTCTCGCGGTGGAAGGAAGCCTCGAATCAATGGGTCCGCACAATCGTGCGGCATGGGAGGCTGCCGGGACACTGGCTGACGCGTCCCTCCTATTTTATGACGGAGCGGGCGGATTTAAAGACAATACGGGGGCGTTGTGCGCTCTTTCGTCCTTCGATGCCGTATGGCACCACCAGGGCGATGACATCGCTCGGACTCCGCTTCATGGCGGACCGGGCCTGCAGGCCATATGGGCCTTTGCCGCGGAAGGCGGCGGTGTTTTATTGTCCGGCGGCGCCGTGGGCATGATGGATTATTGCGGCCTGGAACCCCATGTGCGTACCCAGCGTCATCAACTCGAGCATTATCGCGATCCGGCGTTTATGGTTCCCGAGGTACCTTCGCATCCTGTATTTGCGGGACTGGCCGAAACGAACGGCATCATCGGGTTAAGTCATGGCGGTTGCCCCGCTGTGGCAGATTTCTACTGGGGAGGACCCGCCGAAGGAATGGTGTTGGGTAACACGCCGGCAGGCGTCGAACGGCCGCTGGTGGAATACACCGTGGGTTCCGGGCGGATGATTTTTTTCGGCTGGCGCTGGCCGGACTATGCCGACCTGGAAAATCCCTACCGGGAGAACCTGCTGCGGCTCACGGGTAACCTTCTGGCCTACCTAGCCGACCCGCAACAGTGGCATCCCATCGTCTTCCCGACAATATATCCGCCTGAAGCGCATCCGGAGGAACCGGGCATTGTGGCGTCGCGCTGGCAGGCGTTGCGTAGTGCCATTGAAGACCTGTCGCAGACCTTTCCGGACACGTATACAAAGGGTGAAGCTTGGTTGGCGCAACTGGATGCACTGCAGGCGGAACAGGACCGGCTTCCGAAAGAGGCCGGCAAGGACGCCTTCGCTTCGGTCGTGGCGCGTTTCGAAGCGCTGCAGCGAGAAGCGCTACTGGCCAATCCGCTTCTGGATTTTGAACGCCTGCTCGTAATCCGGCGCCGCGCGGACCAGCTCGGCCTGCCGATGAATTTTTACGGCAACACGGATATCGCGCCGACCGGTTACGGCAATACGCTGGAAGCCCTCTCACTCGCCGATCCGGATAAAGCGCCGGAAGTGCTGTTCACCCCCGAAGGCGACCGGTTCGTTGGCGACCTGGACTTGCACTACGAGGGCAAAAAATTGCTGCTTTCGATGCCCAACGAAAATGGCCGATGGGGCATCGCGGAATATGATTTGGCTACGGGAACGATGACCCCGTTGCCGCTTATTGATGAGCCGGACGTGCATAATTATGACGCATGCTACCTGCCCGATGAACGTATCGTTTTCACCTCTACCGCACCCTTTATCGGCGTGCCCTGCGTGGGCGGCCGTTCCATGGTCGCCAACCTGTACCTGCACGAGCGGGACGGGCGTATCCGCCGCCTGACCAACGACCAGGACCACAACTGGTGCCCCACGGTGCTCAACAACGGGCGTCTCCTGTACCTGCGCTGGGAATACGCTGATATCGCGCATGCCTTCACCCGCATTCTCTTCCAGTCGGGTCCGGACGGCAGCGGGCAGATGGAATATTACGGCAGTAATTCCTTTTGGCCGGCATCACTTTTCTACGCGCGGCCGGTGCCGGGCCACCCCACGCAGGTGATCGCGGTGGCGGGCGGCCATCACGATGCCCCGCGCCAAGGCGAGCTGATCCTGCTGGACCCCGCCCTCGGCCGCAACGAAGCCGACGGCGTGGTACAACGCATTCCGGGTCACGGGGAGAAGGTGGAACCGGTTGTCCTCGACGGCCTGGTATCCGCCACATGGCCGCGCTTCCTGCACCCCTATCCCTTGAGCGAGAAGTATTTCCTGGTATCGTGCAAGCCCACGAAAACATCGCTCTGGGGTATTTATCTGGTGGATGTGTTTGATAATTTTGTTTTACTTCATGAAGAGCCCGGCTGGGCGTTCCTGGAACCCACGCCCTGGCGCGAGACCGCACGGCCGCCCGCGCTTCCGGACAAGACCAATCCGGACGCAACGGAAGCAACGGTGATGCTCACTGATGTCTACCGGGGACCGGGACTGGACGGTGTGCCCCGGGGTACCGTCAAGTCGCTGCGACTGGTGGGGTATACCTACACGTTCCACGACCTCGGTTGTGAACCCGATCGGGTCGGCCTGGATGGGCCCTGGGACGTGAAGCGGATTATCGGCACCGTGCCGGTTGAAGCGGACGGGTCAGCCCATTTCCGCGTACCCCCTTGTACTCCGGTTTCCCTGCAGCCTCTGGATAAGGACGGCAAGGCCGTGCAACTGATGCGCAGTTGGCTCACAGCCGCGCCCGGCGAAACCCTTTCCTGCACAGGCTGCCATGAATCACAGAATGCCTCGGGCGAATTCAAGGGCGCACCGACAGCCTTCCGCCGGGCGCCTTCTCCTATAACGCCCTGGTACGGCCCGGCGCGGGGTTTCTCCTTTGAACGGGAAGTGCAGCCTGTGCTGAATGCCTATTGCGTGGACTGCCATGACGGCAAGCCCTTTAAGGACGGAACCGCCAATTTCGACCTGACGTCCCGGCCGGCCGAAAAGGTGCCCTCCGCGTTTCAGATGCATTTCTCCCCTTCCTACATGGAACTGCGCCGGTGGGTGCACACGCCCACGCTGGAAAGTGATGCCCATCTCCTTACGCCCCGGGACTTTCATGCCGATACCAGCACGCTGGTGCAACTGTTGCGAGACGGCCATTATGAGGTAACACTCGACAAAGAAGCCTGGGACCGGATCCTTACCTGGATTGACTTGAACGCACCCTTCCAGGGTACCTGGCAGGAAGTGGTCGCATCGGATCCCGTGAAGCTGGCTGCGGCAAAACACGGCGCGCAACGGCGCCGCGAACTGCACCGCCGTTATGCCGGCATGGATGAGGACCAGGAGGCTATTTATTCCGCCGCCGTAATTGAAACCCCACGACTCAGGGTGAGCCGGGAGACGTGCGAGCCTCTTTCTTTTCCCGAAACAACTCCGCCGGAAACGGCGGTGCTTTCAGAATCGCCTCCCGTTGTTCGCGTGAACGTGACAGACAGCCTGTCCCTGGAACTGGTAAGAATCGAGACCGGAACATTCACCATGGGTACGGATGGAGGCTATCCAAATGAACGGCCCGCCCGTACCGTGACCCTGGAGGAACCGTTCCTGCTCGGCCGGTTTGAAATTACCAACCGCCAGTTCCGGTGTTTTGATCCCGGCCATGACAGCGGCCTGGAAACGGGTGAGGCCTACCAGTTCGGCGATGATGAGCGTGGCCACACCCTCAACCGGGACGAACAGCCCGTGGTCCGGGTTTCCTGGGAACAGGCCATGGCCTTTTGCGCCTGGCTGTCGGAAAAAACCGGGCACCCCTTCTCCCTGCCCACGGAAGCCCAATGGGAATACGCCTGCCGCGCGGGCACGGCGACCCCGCTATGGTACGGTACTCTGGACAGTGATTTCAGCGCCTGCGCCAACTTCTCCGACGCCACCCACCATACTGTTTATTACCCTCATGTGCCCGATGCATTGCCGCCCTGGCGGCCCGCCGACACCCGCTTTGACGACACCTGGCGCGTTGCCGCACCCGCGGGCAGCTTCAAGCCAAATCCCTGGGGGCTGTATGACATGCATGGAAACGTGGCGGAATGGACCGCTTCCGACTACGCGTCCGGTCCGCGCAAGGTCGTACGTGGCGGTTCCTGGCTCGACTGTCCCAAACGCGGACGGTCAGCCTTCCGCAACCATTACGAACCCTCCCAGAAAGTTCATGATGTGGGATTCCGTGTTGTATGCGCGCTGTAATCGAAAATGGACAGAGCCGGAAGATTAAAACTGAACTCAGGAGCAATCGGTAGAAAGAAGGACCGAAAGGACTGAAAGGACATCAAGGACGCCAAACAACCCTTGTGATAGCGGTGTCCTTGGGATCCTTGATGTCCTTTCGGTCCTTTTTCCTAAAATAAACAAGTTGGTTCAACCGCTTTTTTCAGGCTCCTGGGGCAGTTACCCGTTCCGCCGATTTGCCTTTTTCCCTTCAAAAACGCTATAATATCGAATAACCTGCCGCGCATGCCTGACAGAGCATGTTGCCCTTCCCGCCGACTCTAGAAACACTGAGGAATATGCACAGGGGACCCGTAGAAGACGGCTGGACCCGAATTCCCGCGACCTTTCACTGAATCGAGAACCGGATGAAACCAATTGATAAAATTAGAAACGTAGCGATTATCGCGCATATTGATCATGGGAAGACAACACTCATTGACAGCATATTTCGCGCTGCCCATGTCTTCCGGGACAATGCCCGCATCATCGAACGCGTCATGGACAATAATGACCTTGAACGGGAGCGCGGTATTACCATTCGCGCCAAGCATTGCACGGTGGAATGGAAAGGGTACCTGATCAATATTATCGATACGCCGGGCCACGCGGATTTTTCGGGCGAAGTGGAACGGGTGCTCTCCATGGTGGATTCCGTTCTGCTGCTGGTGGACGCTAATGAGGGGCCGATGCCGCAGACCCGCTATGTGCTGATGCGCGCCCTGCGCGCGGGGCTACGTCCTATTGTCATCATCAACAAGGTGGACCGGCCCCATGCCAATCCGGTGGGCGCGCTTGACAAAACTTTCGATCTCTTTTTCACCCTCGGCGCCACAGAGAAACAATGCGATTTTGTGACGCTGTATGGTTCCGGGTTGCATGGATGGCTGTCCCGAAGCCCGGAAGGCGGTCCGGAGCAGGGCATGGACGCCTTGTTTGAAACCATTGTCGAACATGTGCCCGCCCCCGAGGGGGATCCCGACGCGCCCTTCCTCATGCAGGTGAGCACACTGGGCTGGCGCAACCATATCGGTCGCACCGGCACAGGGCGCATTCTGCAGGGACGCCTGCGCAAAGGCATGGATATTACGCGGTGGACAACGCGCCGCCTGGACACTGGAACCGACTTCGCGCCGGCCGTGGAATGGGAAGTCGTCGAATCCACCCAGGAACGGGCGGTACATACCTGGGTCACGCGCGGCCTGGATACCGTGGTCGCCCACGAACTCGGCGCGGGCGACATCGTCACCATCGCGGGCCCCAAGGAACTGAACATTGGCGACACCCTGTCGGCGCCGGAACTGGAAGAGTGCGCGCTGCCCCCGCTGGACATCGAAGAGCCCACCGTATCCATGATGTTCCTGACCAACAACGGCCCCTTCGCGGGCCGGGAAGGCCGCGCGGTTACGCTGCGGCAGCTCCAGTTGCGCCTTACCCGTGAATTGCGCACCAACGTGGCGCTGCGCGTGGAAGACGTGGGGCGCATGGACGCCGTCAAGGTATCCGGGCGCGGCGAGCTTCACCTGGCCATACTCATAGAAGAGATGCGCCGGGAAGGCATGGAATTCTGCGTGTCCGCTCCGGAAATCATCACGCGTGAAGATGCCCTGGGGCATGTCTCCGAGCCGATGGAAGAACTGATCATCGATATCATGCAGGAACACCAGGGCGTAGTCATCGAGAAAATTTCCCAGCGCAAGGGGGAACTCACGGGAATGTTCACCGGCGGCACGGGCATGACCCGGCTCGAGTTCCGGATTCCCATGCGCGGGCTCATCGGCTACCGGAGCGAGTTTCTCACCGACACCCGGGGACTCGGGATTATGGCATCGCGCTTCATCGGATACGGCCCCTGGTGCGGCGAGCTCTCCGGACGCAACCGCGGTTCCATGATCAGCCTGGACACGGGTGACGCCACCGGCTACAGCCTGGAAAATCTGCAGGAACGGGGAACCCTGTTCATCTCCCCCATGTCTCCCGTGTACGCGGGCATGATCATCGGGGAGAACGCGCGCCCCGGGGACCTCATCTGTAATCCCACCAAACGCAAAGCGTTAACCAACCATCGGGCATCAAATAAAGATCAGACGGTTACTTTCAACGTACCCCGCACCCTGACCCTTGACGCCGCCATTGAATGGATCGCACCTGATGAACTCGTCGAAGTGACACCGGCCGCGGTCCGTGTGCGCAAGGCCCTGCTGGATCACGAAAGCAGAAAGAAAGCGGAGCGGCGTCTCGCCGTGGCGGAAGGATGATAACTGTGCCGGGTCCGCGCCGGAGTAAGCCTTTCTCGGGTCTTGTGATATTTCCTCCGCGGCCAGGAGGTTATCCGATAATAACGCTTGACATTACTAACGCATTCCGTTAGTATAGGTCCATGGCAATACGA
>JAKLHG010000236.1:4312-6371 GCA_022710255.1 Candidatus Hydrogenedentota bacterium | reverse complement strand
ATAGTCCTCCGAACCTGTGCCGTGAATACGCAGATCCCCGTCAATAATCCAGCGGTCATCCCCTTCCAGCCAGAAAGGCAGTCCGTGGGGGCCTTCCGTGACCAGGTAGGTACCCCCCACATGTCCCCCACCGGATGTTTGAAGTAACGGATGATAGACCTCGGGAACGGTGGGCGTGCTTTCATTATACTGCGCCCGGAGCATGCCGAACGCCTCCACCGGCGCATTCAGCGGCGACTGGTATACTGTCAGTTTTCCTTCCACGGGGAGAATACCGTGAATCCGCAGAGTGCATTCCCCGGTATACACAAAAGGTATTCGGTTGTAGTAAATGTTCTCCACCCTTCCGAACAGGAGCGATTCAAAGGGCTTCGGCCTGAAGGCATGGCCCATAAAGAATGCCAGCGGCAGGCGTATCGTGTTTTCCGGCGCATCGGCGAAAGCGATTTCTATCTGGTTTCGGTTGACGGCGGTGTCGTCCAGGCCCTCCAGGGTCATACCGTGCACCAGCATGGACGATTCAGCCTTGAGCGTATGGGAGAAGAGGACAGGGTCACCCCCGGCGGGTTGATGTGACACCGGGATTTCAACGGCCAACCCCGTCTTGATGAGGTCGCCCAGCGGGTCGCTCCAGCGGGCCACGGCCTTGTGGAGCCATTCCTTTTCTTCATGCGTCATTTCCATTTGAAAGGTTTTGACGCCTTCGGCGTCTGGAAAGGTGACATAGTTGAGTTGGTAAAAACGGACGCCCGGCCCCTCGATCACCACCTTGCAGGATTGACGATAAGGAATCGGTATGTAAGAGTAATAGCCCCCTATCCCCTGCCCTGCCAAGGGCTTAGGAAACCGTTCCAGCGAATTGTCAAACAGATGTTCCAGGGGTACGTCCAGCGCGGGCTCGTCGGCACCGTCCAGATAGATGCGTATATGTTCCCCCTTGCGGTCCAGCAATCCGGGCGTTTCTCCAATAGAATGCGTCGTCCAGTAGCGATAGATACATCCCGGACCTTCCATCTCCGCGATAACGCTGTTCCCGTCCTCCTCACGCAGTTTTGAGTAGGTTCCGGAAAAGCCGTCATTGTTGCCGCCGGTACGGTCGTAACTGGAGAAGGAGGCCGCCTTGACGCCGGGTCGCAGCCGGGGAAGCAGGGTGTCATCGTAGAGTTCCTGCAGGCTGCCGGCAGGTTGCCACGCCCCGGTAACACCAGCGACCAATAAGGACACGGTAATCAGGAGAAGACAGTGATGTATGCTATTCATATTCCGGGTTCCAAATAGGTTAAAAAGGTTTACCTTTTGCTTTTCGGGCCGGTGGCACGGCCCCCGATCGCGAGACGCTGGTGTACCATGGGATTTCTGAATCATCCTTTACATGAGTGACCATCGTCTTCCACGGATTATAACAGGCGGCACCCTCAAAGACACACCGGTGTCTCCTTATTTTCAGACTCTATATTGAAAGAGAACATCTGGGCTATAATGGGTGTGCAAAAGTTTTGTATTTTGTGTTACACCTGTCCCCGACCGTAATACAGGGTCGGGAAAAGAGGATGCATATCAAACGACAGAAAGAAAAGAGTCATGGAAAAGACAGGGTTATTTTTAAACGAGGGTAGAAACAAGGTTTTGGCCCTGGTGCTGACGATGCTTGTTCTTTTCGCGCTGGCGCCGTCGGCCTGGTTATGGTGGCAGATCTACGGCATTGGCGGATGGCGCGACTCGGTTTACGGCCTATCAAGCCTTTATGCGGCACGCCAGGCTTTTAATGACTATAAGGAAGGTTATCTGCGACTGTACCGGCTCGGGGGCAAACTGGATGAGGCGCAGTATACCGGAGAAACTGAAGGGGAGTATGAGATTTGGAATCCCCAGTTTTACCCGGAGATGAGTTGTGCCCATCGGTATGAGAAGGAAGTGTTTATCAAATTCTATAACCTAAAAATGCATTATATGCGGGAACATCCGGAAGATTTTCCGCCACCACCATCCCTGGCGCCGCAGGAGCGCATTGACGGCGGTGGTAACACTAAGCAGGAGGCGGCGAAGTGAGCCGGCCGTT
>JAKLHG010000236.1:0-4302 GCA_022710255.1 Candidatus Hydrogenedentota bacterium | reverse complement strand
AATTCTATTTGGGAACCTGCCACGCATGGACTATAACAACGCGAATGAGTAACATTGAAGTCAACTGGAAGACGAGAAATGGAATTTCAAGAGAGAGGGGGTTCCCAAATGGAATTTGAGAACCAGTCGGGCATTATAAATTTCGCTGGACTTAATGCGTTTTTAGTAGGCGTACCTTCCCAGGTGCGCTGTTGGGGAAATGAACCAGATAGTTTATATTCCCGCCTTTAAGCGTTTATAAGAACTCAAGTGATGATACACGCCGACGGCGCACCAGGGAAGGTACGCCTACTAAAAAATCCGTAATTGCCCTGGTTTGTAATCCAATAGTTACCATGAGCCTATAACTTACCCGGAAACCACGTAAATGTCATAGAATTTTTCGAAGCAGTCAGATGGTTCCGGCAGCGTTAACTGAGCGTTGAAAGGGTCTCACCCCGCTTCTGGTTCTTTTTGTGATGGAGAATGTGTGGTATTTTATGTGTGAACGTGAGTGGCAGGTCGGTGCCTGGGTTGCCGAAATCACGAATAAAGGATTCACCATGGACCGAAGAGTATTTTTAAGAACGGGTGGAGCCGGAGCATTGGCCTTGCTGTGTGGTGGGACAACAGCAACGGAGTCAAAAACACGTCCCAACATTGTATGGATTATCGCGGAAGATATGTCCTGTCATTTTTGCTATCAGGGAGAGACGACGATACAGACGCCGAATGTGGACCGGCTCGCACGGGAGGGCGTCGTTTTCAACGCCGCCTATGTTACCTGTCCGGTCTGTTCGCCCAGCCGTTCCGCCTTGATTACAGGCATGTACCAGACCACTATCGGGGCACACAACCACCGCAGTTTCCGGGGAAAGATCAAGCATGATCTTCCCGCGCTGGTGCGCATGATACCGGAGTATTTCAAGGAGGCCGGGTATTATGTTTGCAACGGCGCCAACGCTTTGGCAACGGGGCCGGGCAAGACGGATTATAACTTCACGTATTCGGAAGACCTGTATGACGGGAAAGACTATTCCGGGCGCGCGCCAGGCCAGCCCTTTTTCATGCAGTTTCAGTTGCACGGTGGCAAAAACCGCAGAGCCAAAGTGGAACAGCCCGTATCGCCCGATGCGGTGACCTTGCCCCCCTATTACCCGGATGATCCTGTGATGCGGCAGGACTGGGCGGAATACCTGAATTCTGTCTTGAATGTGGACCGGGAAGTAGGTGAAATCATGGCGCGTCTGGAAGCCGACGGGCTCAAGGAACATACCGTGGTATTTTTCATCACCGACCACGGCATCAGTCACGCCCGGGGCAAGCAGTTCCTGTACGAAGAGGGCGCGCATATTCCGTTTATCGTGTGGGCACCGGGACATATTCCCGCGGGTGATGTGCGCAGTGACCTTGTCGCACATATAGATATGGCCGCAACATCCTTGTTTTTTGCGGGTATTCCTATTCCTGAACATCTGGAAAGCCGCCCCCTGTTCGGACCAGAAGCGCATCCGAGAACCTATGTCGTGTCCGCCCGTGACCGGTGCGACGAGACGGTGGAACGGATTCGCAGTGTGCGCAAAGGCCGGTTTACCTATGTCCGGAATTTTTATCCTGAGCGCCCCCATCTCCAGCCCAACGCATACAAGGACGCCAAAAAAATAGTGATACGCTTGCGGGAACTCCATGGGGAGGGCAAACTGGCGGGCCATCCAGCGGAACGACTCTTTATCACGCCCCGCCCCAAAGAAGAACTCTACGACCGCGAGGCGGATCCGTGGGAATTGAAGAATCTGGTTGATGACCCCACCCACGCGGAAACACTGGCGGAAATGCGCGGCATCCTGGACGCCTGGATACAGGAAACCAACGATCGCGGCCAGACGCCTGAAACCGAAGCCGCCTATGATGCCGACATGGCTGTGTATTTGGAAGGCCAAACGAAGTCACCAGACTATGTCCGTGTTGTCAAGGGGAATATTGCGCAGATGAAAGCCTGGGCGGCGGAGGGAAAGTAGTTCTTTTGGGATGCGATATTTTACAGTGAAAGTGAACAGCACTTATGAAAAGGAAATTATGAAGAACGTTAACCGAGACAAACATCGGGTTACGCGTCGTGATTTCCTGACCACTTCGCTGGCGATGGCCGGCAGCTTAAGCCTATTTTCGCCTACCGCCGGAGGCGTGACGTTAAGCGGCGCGGATGCCAAGCCGAATATCCTGATGATAATGACGGACCAGCAGACGGCCTCCGCCATGAGTTGCGCCGGAAACGCATATTTGCGTACTCCCGCGCTGGATGGGCTGGCTGCGCGCGGTGTCCGTTTTGATAATGCCTACGTTACGCAACCCTTGTGCATGCCTTGCCGGTCCAGCCTGCAGACCGGGCGTTACCCCCATGAGATCGGGGTTCTGTGTAATGGCATGGACATCAAGGGGGAATTTCCCATGCTGGGCAACCTCATGACGGAGGCGGGTTATACGAACGCCTACCTAGGGAAATGGCATGTCGGGACATCCTTCAAGTCTGCGGGTTACACCGGCGAGGCGACTGATTTCCGACAGGACGACAAGAAAACGAAAGCAGCCATATCCTTCCTGCGGCGCGGTCATAAGACCCCCTTTTTTCTGACGGTTTCCTTCATGAATCCCCACAACGTTTGCCAACTCGCCCGAGGTGAGCAATTGCCGGACGGCCCCATCGGCAAAGCAACGGAGGATTTGGACGCCCTGCCGCCCATGCCGGCCAATTTTGCCATTCCCAGCCATGAACCTCCCGTTCTCCGGGAAGTGCAGAAGAAACTGCCGGAGATTTATCCGACACAGGACTGGGGTGAATTGCAATGGCGGCAATATCTTTGGGGGTATTACCGGCTTGTGGAAAAAGTAGACGCTGAGATCGGCCGGGTGCTTGAGGCATTGCAGACAAGTTCCTACGCGGAAAATACCATGGTCCTGTTCGTAAGCGATCATGGTGAGGGCATCGCCGCCCACCATTGGAACCAGAAACAGGCGTTGTATGACCCGTGCGTCAAGGTGCCGCTCCTGATCGCCGGTCCTGGAATCGCCGGGCAGCAGGTCTGTGCCGAACTGGTATCCACCGGGCTGGATATTCCCGTGACCCTGCTGAAACTCGCCGGCGGGAGCGCGCCGTCCTCAATGCGTGGAAGGTCGTTATACGCGTTGGCGTCGAAGAAAGCAGCGACGCTGGACAGACTGTATGTGGTCGCTGAAACCATGTTTGCCCGGGGGGACGAATACAAGGATCCGCGGGGACGCATGCTCCGGACAGACCGGTATAAGTATTGCGTTTATGAACGGGGCGACCAGCGCGAACAACTCTTCGATATGCATTCGGATCCCGGCGAAACAACCAACCTCGCGGTGAAGTCAGATTACCAGGACACATTGAACCGGCACCGACAGATACTAGCGCAATGGGCAGTCGCTACCTCGGATACCGATTTCCCGTATGTTGCGGTTTAATTTTCCGCCCTGAATCACCAACGCGGGCGTTGGTCCGCAATCTATACACACGTCATTGCGAGCGACGCGAAGCAATCTCATCCGCAAGAAGCCTGTTTATACTGAGATTGCTTCGCATCGCTCGCAATGATGGTTTGAACGATTTATGCCATGCTTCCCTTCTTATTCATCATAGGCCGTATGGTTCCACAATATACTACCGGGGAGATACTCTTGTGACCAGGTATACCATTTCAAGAAGAAGATTTTTCCAGCAGGCTGCTATTGGCATAGGTGCCGCCGGTATTGGAAAGTATGCCGCCGGCGTCCCTGTAAGACGTCCGCAGAACGTTTTATTCATTTGCGTGGATGATTTACGGCCCCAGCTGAACTGTTACGGCAACAGGTATATGCATACCCCGAACCTGGATCGGTTGGCAGCGGAGGGCTTCGTGTTCGATAACCACTTCGCCTCCGTGCCCACCTGCGGCGCATCCCGCTGCAGCCTCTTGACCGGGATTCGTCCGCGCACAGTAACGGCGCTGACCAACGAGGCGTTTGACGCCCTTCCCCGTGAAGACACGGGTAAGCCTGGTTCCCTGCCGGAGCTGTTTCGCAGGAACGGGTATAAAACCGTCAGCGTCGGCAAGGTCAGCCACAACCCTGTGGGAAGACGGTACGCCAAACCCACCACACGCACGGATGCTACTGGCCGGATGGTACGGAGCGGTCCTGATGATCATGAACCGGAGTTGCCCAACGCGTGGGACCGCGTTTACGGCCCTACAGGCCCATGGAGCGACCCATGGTCAGCCTTTTTCGGATACGCGACCGGTAAGACGCGCAGTTATACCGATG
>JAKLHG010000235.1 GCA_022710255.1 Candidatus Hydrogenedentota bacterium | reverse complement strand
GCCCAGGGTTGCGGTACTCCGCTACCCTGGGTTGGAAATCGCCCCAATTCCCGTTTACCCCAACGGGGTTGCGTCAATTGGGGTACTGTATTGGAAGACCGACGTAACTCCGTTGGAGTAGAAAAGAGAGAAGGGAAAACATCACTTACCCAGGGTAGCGGTGTACCGCAACCCTGGGCTATGATATGGAATCCCATTGGGATTCTGAATACATCCGTCGGCATCTAAATACCATATCCTGAACGGAAAGATGTGGGTAATGACAAGAGTTGTACTTGGGAACGCACTTATCCGCGAAGTTCCACTTCGCAACCATGGGCGAATGCTGGAATATACCGACCAGGCCGATGCAAAAAGGGAAATAGAATTTCAAGAGAGCCGCGCACCCCGGCGTACCGGGGGTATTAGTGAAAAGAAACTTTTACGATTACGAGCACGATTACGAGCACGATTGCACCGATTCGGGTTTCGTGCTCGTACTCGTGCTCGCATCTCCTAATCGAGATGAGGCGCGAAAAACCCAAATTCGGTTAAATTATTTTATATCAACAAGTTGCAATTTAAGTTTCTCAGGAGATTGCGTTCCCAAATGGAATTTGGAAACGAGAAGGCGCGAAGAAACGGAGGCATAGTATGTCAACACACGCACACATGACGCGAAGACACATGATGGGGCTGGCGCTGGCCGCCGCATCGGGATGGGCCCTGGGGGCAAGAGGTCAGGAGTCCCTTAAAGAGACGGCACAGGCTGATGAGGGGGGCAGCGCGGATCCCCGGGTCCAGGGGCCCTTCCTGATTCTTTCGACGCCGTTTACCGCATCGGGTGATGTGGACTATGAAGCACTTGCCCGGGAGGCGCGCTTTGTGGACTGGTGCGGTTGTCCGGGCATGATCTGGCCGCAATCGGGAGACAGCGTTGATCTGCTGACCAAGGAAGAAAAGCGCCGGGGTATGGAGGTATTGGCGAAGGCGGCCCGGGACTTTCGCTCAGCGCTCTGTCTTGGCGTACAGGGCAAGGATACCGCTGAAATGCTCCTGTACGCGGAGCACGCGGAGGCGCTGGCGCCGACAGCGCTGATTTCGCGTCCGCCGGATTCGGGCACGACTGAAGACGACCTGCGCCAGTACTGGCGCGCCCTCGCCGCCGTTACGAAACGGCCCGTCATCCTCCAGACCACGGGTGGCGTCGCCTACAAGGGCCCCTCGCCTTCCGTGGAGCTGTTAAAAGAACTGGCAGTGGACTTCCCGAACTTCGGGTATGTCAAAGAGGAAGCGGGCGCTGTAATCCCCCGCATGCGCGCCCTGCTCGCGGCGCACCCCCCGATACGCCGCGTGTTCGGCGCCCGCGGCGGGCTGGGCTGGCTTTACGAGTTGCACCTGGGCGCCGAAGGCCTGATCACGGAACGCGCGATATATGCGGACGTCCTTACCCGCATCTGGGAATTGCACCAGACTGGTGCGGACCCGGACGCCCTGCGGGACGCCTATGGCAAGTTCCTCCTGATGACAAACCTCAGTGTGACCCATCCAGGCGACTCCTTGCGCGGTATCCAGTTGTATCTCTGGAAAAAACGCGGCGTGTTTGAAAACATGGTGTCGCGACACTACGGCCCCGGCACTACCGTTCCTGAGTCTCCCATCTTTTCCAAACTGGAACTGAGCGAAGAGGAAATTGCCGAGATTGAATTTCGATTTGAAGCCTTGATACCGTATCAAAAGCAGGGCGCGCCCAACCTGTAATCAGGAAGATCTGGGACCGTTCGGAAGGCAGGGACAGACCCGGCTCACTACCTTTGCCGGGGTCAGTCCCTGCGTTCCGAACCTATTTTCAGGGCAGACCCGTATCGCTAAGTTCGCTTGCGTCAGTCCCTCCTTCAGTAGAATTTCAGAGTAGTTTTTCAATAGAGTAAAAGCCGATGGAGATGTATTTTATGCGACATAAATTGTTCTACCCATTCTTTGCAATCCTGCTGGCGGCATTCTCCATCGGGGCGGAAAAGCCGTATACACTCAACGTAGTCACAGACCGGCAAGACGCCCTGTATCACGTAAATGAGACCGTCAGCTTCGTGATCTCGCTGCAACAGGACAAGGAGACGGTGACCGCAGGAGAGGTGGCCTATGTGCTGACCAACGACGGCGAGGACGAGATTGCAAAAGGAACCCTTCCCTTGTCAGCCGACTCCGCGCGGGTGACAGGCACGTTGGACAAGCCGGGGTTTCTGCGGTGCGAAGCCCAATTCATCACGCCGGACGGCAAAAAGGTTAGCGCCTTGGGTGGTGCGGGAATTGACCCGTTGCTTATCAAACCCAGCCTGCCGCCGCCGGATGATTTCGACGCGTTCTGGGAGGGAAAAAAGGCGGCACTGGCGGAAGTTCCCATGAACGCACGTTTGACGCCGGTGGCGACTTCAACGGAGAACATCGAGTGTTTCGACCTCCAACTCGATTGCCTGGGCGGGGCGCCTGTATCGGGCTACTTCGCGCGTCCGAAAGGGGCGACGGCAAAAAGCCTGCCGGCGCTGCTGACCGTCCACGGCGCGGGGGTGCGAAGCGCCAACAAACCGGAACGCTACGCCGCGCGAGGTCTGCTGGCGCTCGATATCAACGCCCATGGCATCCCGAACGGCCAATCAGAAGCCTACTATGATGAGTTGGCCGCCGGGCGGCTCAAGGACTATCGCTACCAGGGCCGGGAGAACCGCGAAACGTATTACTTTCTGGGAATGTACCTGCGCCTGATCCGGGCAATGGCGTTCCTGACAGCGCAGCCGGAGTGGAACGGCACGGAATTGATAGTCTGCGGCAGCAGCCAGGGCGGCGGACAGGCCATTGTGGCGGCGGGACTCGATACCCGCGTGACGGCCTTCGCGGCTAATGTGCCGGCCATGTGCGACCACACGGGCCGCGTGAACGGCTGGCCGCGCCTGGTGCCGCACGACGACACAGGGAAACCCGATCCGCAAATAACGGAGACCGCACGCTATTTCGACGCGATGAACTTCGCCACGCGCACCAGGGCCGATGCGGTGGTTTCCGTGGGTTTTATTGATAACACCTGCCGGCCCACCTCGGTGTACGCCGCCTACAACAACCTGCAGGGCAAAAAACGGATCATCAACGAACCGCGAATGACGCACACGACCTGGCCGAGCTTCACCAAAGCCCAGGACGCCCTCATTGCAGCCCATCTACCCGTGACGGCCACAACGCATGATGTCGTCCATGTGAGTGGCGTATGGAACGGAACACTAACCCTGTAATCCAATTACCTTGGAACTATCCGGGTTTTGCGGTGTTTACCTTGGAGACGTGGTAGTAGTTGCTTTAAGAAAATGGAATGCATAAGGGGCCGTAGCACCCGGGCAAGGAATCAGGATGCGAATAGCAGGTGTCATTTTGCTGGCGGTTGCCGTTAATGGCGTGGTTTGTGTTCCGGTAAAGGCGCTGCCGGCCTCTGAGGAAATTGACGCGCTGGTGCGTGCAAAGGTTACGGAACGGGGGCTGACCCCCGCGCCGCCTTGTTCGGATGAGGTTTTCTTCCGGCGCGTGTATCTGGACGTCATCGGCACGTTGCCTGCGGGCGGAGAAGTGACACAATTTCTGCATGATGAACGCCCGGACAAGCGCGCGCGCTGCATCCACCGGCTGTTGGCCCGGGAGGAATTCAACGATTATTGGGCACTGAAATGGTGCGACCTGCTCCGGGTAAAGGCGGAGTTCCCCATTAACCTGTGGCCCAACGCCGTGCAGTCCTATCACCGCTGGATTCGTGACGCCGTGAAGGCGAACATGCCCTATGACGCCTTTGCCCGGGCGCTGCTGACTTCCAGCGGCAGCAATTTCCGGGAGCCGCCCGTCAACTTTTACCGCGCGGTGCAGGGCCGGGAACCCGCCGCCTTTGCTGCGGCCGTGGCGCTGACCTTTATGGGAAGCCGTATTGAAAGCTGGCCGGAGGAACAGCGCGCCCGCATGGAGGTGTTCTTCTCCCGCCTTGCTTTCAAAGGTACCGATGAATGGAAGGAGGAAATCGTCTGCTGGGAACCGCTGGAGCAGCCGGAACCTTTGGATGCGGTATTTCCCGACGGGGTCGCCATAACGATTCCGACGGACCAGGATCCGCGCGCGCTTTTTGCCGCATGGCTGACCGCCCCGGAGAATCCCTGGTTCGCCCGGGCCATCGCCAACCGGGTGTGGTCGTGGTTCCTGGGCCGGGGCATTATTCATGAGCCGGATGACATCCATCCGGACAACCCGCCGGTAAACCCGGAACTGCTCGCCTGCCTGGAACGGGAACTGATACGTTCCCACTATAACCTCAAACAGCTCTTTCGTGTCATCTTGAACTCGGCCACCTATCAACAGTCGTCCGTTACCTCGGCGCCCTATCCGGAAGCGGAGGCGGTCTTCGCCTATTACCCGGCACGGCGCCTGGAGGCCGAAGTCCTCAGCGACGCCTTGAACGTCCTGTTCGGTACGACCAACGCCTACACGAGCGCCATTCCGGAACCCTTCACGTATATCCCGGAAGAGCACCGCACCATCACCCTGGCCGACGGAAGCATCACGGATTCCTTCCTGGAAACGTTTGGCCGCCCGTCGCGGGACACGGGCCTGGAAAGCGAACGCAATAATCAGGTGACCACCTCGCAACGCCTGTACCTGTTGAATTCGTCGGAGGTGCAAAAGCGGATTGTCCGCGGCGGCGGCCGGCTGGCCAAGTCCGGAGCACCGGCTAAAGGCGGCCCGATGCAGGCGGTCCGGCAGATCTACCTGCAGGTGTTGTCACGATTTCCCACCAAGGAGGAAACGGCCGTGATACGGGAGTATCTTCAACGCAACGGGGCGGCACCGAAAGCGCTGAAGGAAGATGTGACCTGGGCCTTAATCAATTCCAAGGAATTTTTATACCGGCACTGATACCGGTCGGCATGGAGAAGTAATATGAATACACCCCCATCGTCAGGCGCCCTTTCCCGCCGGGACGCGTTGCGACTTGGCGCGCTGAGCCTGGCCGGCCTGGCCTATTCGGGCCCCGGCCGCGCCTTTGCCCAGACCAAGCCCCCCACGGCGAAGGCAGTCATCCAGATATGGATGTGGGGCGGACCGTCGCACTTGGACACCTTCGACCCGAAACCGGAGGCTGGCAACGATTACTGCGGCCAGTTCACTAACCCGATCGAGACCAGCGTGCCCGGCATCCGGATCAACGAACTGCTGCCGCTACTGGCGAAACAGGCCGACAAATACGCCATCATCCGCAGCATGACCCACCGCGTCAACGCCCATGAGACCGCCTCGTACCTCGTGCAGACGGGCCAGATGCCCGGCAGGCTGGTATACCCGTCGGTGGGCGCGGTGGTGTCGGCATTCAAGGGCTATGATCACGGCTATACGGGCGTCGTGCCTCCCTACGTGGTGCTTACCGAACTGCAGGGGCGCTTTTCCGAAGCGGGCTTTATGGGCCAGCGCTATAAACCCTTTGCCACGGGCGGCGACCCGAATAAGAATCCTTTTGTCGTGGAAGGGATTATCGCGGAAGGGGTCTCCGACAAACGGCAGCTGGCACGCCGCGAATTGCTTGGCCAATTGGACGCGCTGGGAAAGGCCATGCCCGGCAATCCGCACTTCGAACAGTATGATCGCGCCGGGGACGAAGCGTACGCCCTCATGTTCGGCGAGGCCAAGGAATTGTTCGACCTGACCCGCGAGCCCGAAGACCTGCGCGACCGCTACGGCCGGAACACCTTCGGCCAGTGCTGCCTCATGGCGCGCCGCCTTGTGGAGACGGGCGTGCCCTATGTCACCATCAACTACCGCGGCTGGGACACCCACAAGCAGCATTTTGAAATCATGAAGCGGAAACTGCCCGAAATGGACCAGGGCATGGCGACGCTGCTGCAAGACCTCTCGGAGCGGGGCCTTCTGGACAGCACCATCGTGTGGTGGAGCGGCGAGTTCGGCCGCTCGCCCAAGGTCCTGTGGGAGTCGCCCTGGAACGGCGGCCGCAGCCATTACGGCAACTGCTTCTCGGCGGTGCTCGCCGGCGGCGGCATTCAGGGCGGACGCGTGGTGGGCGCTTCCGACGCCAAGGGTGAAGAAGTGGCGGAACGGCCCGTGTACCCGGTGGACCTTATCGGCACCCTGTACGGCCTGCTCGGGATAGACCCGGAGGCGCCGCTGCCGAACCCGCGCGGGCTGGACGTAAAGGTATTGTCCGGCGGCGAAGACCAGAAACGGGGCGGCCTTCTCACTGAAATCGTATAACCATCGGAGCATCCCATGAAATCCATACTCCTTGCCCTGCTGACGGCACTGGCGGTGTTCGCCGCGCCGGGGCCCGCACAACCTGCGCCGAAGATAGCGAAAGACCCGCATGTCGGATACT
>JAKLHG010000234.1 GCA_022710255.1 Candidatus Hydrogenedentota bacterium | reverse complement strand
GCGCTGGTCAGCTTCTATGGCAAACTGGCGCAGGGCTTCACCCGCGATACCTTTGTCGGCGGCGAGGGCACGGGCCTGGACCCGCTGGACCAGTACGGCCGACCCATGTACCTGCCGCCCTGTACGGCGGGAAATGCCTTCTTTCTCTGGACACTGCGGCATCTGCTCGTGCAGGACTGGGATACCAACGATGACGGCCGTCCGGATACACTGCGATTGTTGCATGCCGTACCGCGCCGCTGGCTGCGCGACGGCACTGTCATCAAGATTGAAGAAGCGCCGACGGCGTTCGGCAAGTTGTCGCTGCAGGCCGAGTCGCACCTGACGGATGGCAAGGTGCTTGTGCGGCTTGTCCTGCCGCCACATTCGCCCGAAAAAATACACCTTCAGGCACGCGTGCCTGAAGGATGGAACGCGGTTTCCGCAACCGTTGACGGAACGCCTTGTGAAGTGGAACCGAACAGTGTTGTTGACCTTTCGGCATGTGCCGGCACGGTTACCGTTCAATTCTTGTTGTGCGAAACAGACGCCCCGTTGCCGTTGTTGGAGAAATAGGGGGCACCTCAGGCGGCTTGCAGGCAGAGGATCCCGGGTGCCGTGTCCGGATGCGGGGGAAACACCCGTCTCGTCCGCCTGAGTGGACTCGCTTGTGTCAGTTCCCGCTTCCACGGAGTTTCAGGGAAGGCACCCGGTCGGTCACCGCAGAAACTCTATTTTGGTACGTGCGCTGAAGTCCGCTATACTTGGACCATGCCCGCGAATGTCTCCACAACGCTTCCGGAAACATGCTTGGCCGCCGTTTTCGAAGCGCCCAATACTCCCATGCGGCTTGCTCGTGTCCCTGTGCCCCGGGACTTGCCGCCGGGGGCGGTTCTGTGCCGCGTGCGCCTGAGCACCATTTGCGGGTCCGACCTTCATACGACCTCGGGCCGGCGTATCGAACCTGCGCCCAGTATTCTGGGCCATGAATCGGTGGGCGAAGTCGTCGCCCTGGGGGAAGGTGCCCGGTATCGGTCGGGCGAACCGCTTCATCTCGGCGACCGTGTTTCCTGGACCATTATGGCATCCTGCGGCGCCTGTTCGTTTTGCAGCCGGGCATTGCCGCAGAAGTGTGTTTACTTGAAGAAATACGGCCATCTGCCCATGACGGTATGGCCGGGACTGACGGGCGGTTACGCGGAATACATCTACCTCTTTCCGGGCACGGGGATCTTCGCCGCCCCGCCGGATCTGGATGACGCCGTGGTTGCGCCGGCCAACTGCGCGCTGGCCACGGTCGTCTGCGCGCTTGAGACCATATCGGCGGCCTGGTTCCCGGTGAAAGCGTGTTCATCTGCGGCGCCGGGTTGTTGGGCACCTACCTTGCCGCGCTGGCCAAAGAAGCGGGCGCGCGCATCGTGATGGTGGCCGATGCCGACGCCTCCCGGGCGCAAAACATTCTGCATTTCGGTGCCGATGCCGTCTTTTCGCAAAGCGTCGAACCGGACGAGGTTGCGGCCTGGGCGCGTCAGACCTGCGGCGGTGACGGCGTTGATGCGGCCTTCGAGGTATGCGGCGATCCGCGCGCGGCTTCGGCGGCGCTCGAATCCCTGCGCATTGGCGGCCGCCTGCTTGTCGCCGGCCTGGTGTCGCCGGGAAGCGTGTTTCCCATGGACGGCAACCTGCTGACGCGGCGGTACCTGACAGTGCGGGGGATTCACAATTATCACCCAGAACACTTGGGAAAAGGGCTCGATTTCCTGGCATCCACCGCAAAAAAATATCCCTATCACACCCTCGTTTCCCCGGTGCTTGACCTTGCCGATATCGGTCAGGCGTTCGAACTCGCCGGCCAAAGAGGTTCCGTCCGTGTTGCCATCCGGTGTGGCCTCCATACCCATACCGGGTAGGTTGTTGCCGGAGGCTGCGGCTGTTCGTTTCGACGCCGCCCGATTCGCGGTAACCGGTACCACTGCATTTTAAGGGCACCGGCACCGCCGACGTACTTTCCGCCGGTGCTGAGTCGCGTGGGGAGGGTTATTACACCCCCCGATGGTGATGTGCATTGTTCTCTCAGATTTGGTATTATTATACCAATTTGGGCTGGGCCCACAACCCGGAAAATGTTTTCAGGGTATGTTGTTCACGCTTTAGTGTGCGGGTCGTGCTCGGGCCTTGAGGAGAACGCTAAAGCGTGAACAACATACAATGCTTCTTGTCTTTTATAATAGAAAATTTCCGATTAGGCACTAATATTCCGAGTCTTGACTTTGATATAACGGGGGAGGGGCTGTTATCTTGAAAGCAAGCCATGCGTAACCGTTTTTCCTCTATAGTTTTTTTGTTGCTTCTCTTAAGCCCGGTTCTCTATGGAACGGAGGCCACGGAGACCACGGTCGATGTTTTTCAGGGGGTGCGTTATATCAAGCGGGAAGAGTCCGTCCCGGATAAACAAATCATCCATATTGTTGAGATAACGTTAAACGTTCCCGGTCTTCGTTTTTTGACTACCCCGGACAATGGGGAGGAGGGGCCCCGGGAAACCTGGTGTGAGACGACCCGGGAATTTGTGAAACGCACGGGGGCGCAGGTGGGCATCAACGGTAATTATTTTATTAATGACGGGGAAGCGCACACAGAGTTACTGGGTCTGGCGGTCTCCAATGGAGAGGTGGTGTCCCCCTGGGACAAAGGTCATGCCGAGTTCGCCGTGAATATAAGCAGGGACAACAAGGTCACTTTTCTGCGGCGCGTGGAAGGGGAAGAGGGGAAATTCAGAACCGAACCTGAAACGGAACTGTATACCGTGTTGAGCGGCAATGTGATGCTGGTCAAGGAAGGCAGGATTGTGCCCCGGGAGGAAGGGGACCGGCATCCCCGGACGGGTCTCGGTGTGACTTCTGATAACAAACTGCTGCTCATGATTGTCGATGGCCGGCAACCCTTACACAGCGCCGGCATGACCTACCATGAAATGGCGGAAACATTTTTACGGTACGGCGCGGTTAACGCGCTGGCGCTGGATGGGGGCGGTTCCGCCACGCTGGTATTCGCCGACCCGAAACCGCGCGTGGTCAATGCGCCGATGCCGATGGAAATGCCCGGCGGACTTGTGTTTAACCCGCCGGGCATCGAGCGCAAAACCGGCAATAACCTTGCCATTTTTGCCGCTCCTCTCGAAGAGAACGCGGGCAAACCCGCCTCTCCACCGTAATGCGAGAAAGAAGCATTTTTACGCTCTGTAATTTAAGACAGAGCGCGCGCTAGTATATCACAATTTCGCGCGGATGTCATCCATCAGTTCTGTTAACCCGGGGAAGCCGGGATCCTGCAGTTTGACCTGTTCCAGGTGTTTCAAGGCCGTTTCTTTGTCCTGGTTTTGGGCGAACAGGAGCGCGGCCAGCCGGAATCTTGCCGCCGTGAGGCCGGGCATGGATTGCAGGGCGGTTTCATACAGGTGAATGGCCGCATCCGCTTCCGCGGCGTCGACTAAAAGGTCGGCCGCTTTGTATAGCAGTTCGTTGTCGGGGCGTTTTTCCACCATGGCGTTAAAGTGACGCAGTGCCGCTTCGCGGTCTCCCTTTTTCCAATAGAGCCGTCCGAGATTGAAATCACCATTCAGGTCTTTTTCATGAACTTCCAGGGCTTGCTTGTAATGGCTTTCCGCGCCGTCCAAATCGCCCAGGTCCATCTCCAGGTTGCCCAGGTTGTTCAAGGCCAGCGGAAATTCCGGGATGGCTTCCAGGGCTTTCTGAAACTGGGGGCGGGCTTCTTCAAGGTCACCTTGCTGGTAGAGATAATAGCCGTAACTGTTATGGATGTCGCCATTATCCGGGTCGGCGGCGAGCGCCTGTTCGAACCAGTGCCGGGCCTCGTCGTTCCGTCCCGTCCGTGAGAGCAGGGCAACAAGATTATTTAAGGCCACCAGGAAGGCCGGCTTGAGTTCCAGGGCCCGGATATAATAGTCGGCGGCCGCGTCAAGACGGTTTTGCTTTTCCGCCAATAACCCGAGATTATTCAGGGGCAGGGGATTCTCGTTATCAATGGACAAGGCGCGTTCATACATCTGTTGCGCCTCTTCGATGCGGCCCTGGCCCGCATACAGCAGTCCCAGGTTATTGGGGATATGCGAGTTTTCCGGGCTGTTTTGCATGGCAGACAAATAGGATTGCTCGGCCTCTTCAACGTTGCCCTTTCGCTCCGCGAGCCGGGCGAGATTATACCAGGCGTATTCGTCCTCTTCGCGCACTTGCAGCGCCTCTCTATACTTTTGCTCCGCCTCGTCCAACCGGTTCAATTCCGCCAGTAAATTGCCCCAGTTATTGAGGGCCAAGGTGAAATTGGGCGCTATCTGGAGGGCCTTTTCAAAATGGGCGATGGCTGCCTCGGCGTCTGCGGCGCCTATAATCAGGGCGAGGTCATTATGCACACGGGCGTCATCGGGATTCATGGACAATGCCCGTTCAAAGTATCGCCGTCCTTCCTCTTGCCGCCCCTGGGCGACCAGTTCCCGGCCTATGAGATAGTAAAGGTCCTGGTTATCCGGGTCCAGGTTCAAGGCTTCTTCAAACCGCGCCTCCGCCTCGGTGTAGTTACCCTGCCCGGAAAGCAATTTACCCATTTTATACAATACGTAACCGAATTGCGGCGCGGCGCGCAGGGCCTCTTCATAGTGGCGCATGGCCTCGTCCGTTTCGCCGCGCTCTTCCAGCAGGGCGCCCAGTTCGTTATGGCACCGGGCATCCTCCGGATTGAGTGCCAGCGCTTCGCGGAATCGCGTTTCTGCTTCTTCTTTTCTGCCCTGGGCCAGCAATTCGCGACCGAGAAGGAAATGGATGTCCTGATTCTTGGGGTCGGCCTGGATGGCTTGTTCATATCGGGCAATGGCTTCCTCGGAGCGGTTGAGCAGGGCAAGCACCCGACCGATCCGGTCCAGGGCGTAGGCGAAACCCGGTTCCACGCGCAGGGCCTCTTCATAATGTTTCAGCGCAGTTTCCAGTTCGCCTTGTTCCGCCCAGAACATGCCCATTTCCATGTGCGCCCGGGCATCGTTCGGATTCAGTTCAATGGCCGCCTGGTACTGCTCAACGGCCTCATCGATACGGTTAAGCCGGGCCAGTTCCCGGCCTAACATATACCGCGCATCCTGAAATTTCGGGTCTATCCGTATGGCTTCCTGGAAATGGTGCACCGCTTCTTCCGGTTTTCCCAGGCGCGACAGTTCCCGGCCCAGGGCCGCATGGGTATACTTGAGGTCCGGGTTCAGGGCCAGGGCTTTCCGGTGCTGTTCGATTGCCTCGTCCACGCGGCCCAGCCGGCTGAGTTCCTGCGCCCAAAGATAACGCGCCCCGTCAAGCATCGGGTCCAGGCGAACCGCCTCCGCAAAGTGGTGCAGAGCCTGTTCCGTGCGGCCCGTTTCCGCCAGGTCGCGCCCGAGGATATAGTGCACAAAAGGCTGATCAGGGTTTTCCGCCAGGAGGCGCTGATACCGTTCAATGACCTCTTCGCCCTGCTTCAGGGCTTTCATGGCAAGGCTGATGTTGTTGATGACATCACCGTATTCCGGCGCGACCTTGAACGCCCTTTCAAAGCAGTCCAGGGCCTCTTCATACCGTTTCTGGCTGTAATACAATTCTCCCAGGACATTCAAGGCGCGCGCATCGTGGGGATTCAGTGTCAATGCCGAAAGAAATCGTTGCTCCGCCGCGTCCGCATCGCCGTGTTCCTTCAAGGCCGTGCCGAGCAGGTAGAACAAATCCTGGTACCCGGGATCGCGAGCAATCCCCGCTTCGTACTGGGCGATGGCCTCCTCCAGCAGGCCGTGGGAGGCGAAATAACGGCCCAGCCGCTGATGCATATACGGGGCGCCTGCGTTCGCGATAACCTCACGGGCCTCCAGGCGGGCCTTTTCAATTTCGCCGCGCCGAATCCACGAATCGGCCCGCTGATAGTGCCAGCGCGCCTTGTCTGCCTGCACGGGTAGTATCTCGACGGAAAAGGCGGCAAAAAGCGCCGTGCCGCAGGCGAACAGCAGCAGTGCTGACGCATACCGCCGTGATTTAACCAGTCCGAATAGGGTTTGCGCGGCATAGCCGCCGAACAGGATAAGGAGGGAAACCACCGGTACGCGCGCGCGGCCGTTCACAAAAAAAGGCAGAAAAGAAAGGAGATAATACGCCAGAAATACCAGCATAAGAACGAGGAAACTTGTCGCTCCTTTATAGGGCGCCTGATAGCGGCCGCGCAGGAGGGCAAAGCACCAGGCGGCCAGACCGAGCCAGAACAAGGCCGCTACCATCCGGAATCCCGGCAATAATCGTAGCGGCAGATACTGGCGCAATTCATAGTGGACGACCTTGTTGCAGGTGATTTCGACGGGGGTCCACAAGAGAAGCGCCCGGCGTGCCATGCGCAGG
>JAKLHG010000233.1 GCA_022710255.1 Candidatus Hydrogenedentota bacterium | reverse complement strand
TGTATAAGGCCTGGATTGCCCTGCTCAAGAGCCATCCGCTCACGGGGGAAGCGCTGCCCAAATATGGAAGCGCCTTCCTGTTGCGCAGAATGAACCATCACAACGTGCTCGCCACCCGTAATTTCAAGTACGGCAAATTTGAAGATTTCGACATGATCAGCGGGCAGACCATGGCGGAAAAACACCTGATTAAAAATATCGGGTGCGTCACCTGTCCCATCCACTGCGGCCGCCAGGTGGAAGTGAACGGCAAAAAAGTCAAGGGGCCGGAACTGGAAACGGTCGGGCTGCTCGGCTCGAATCTATTGAACAACAACCTGAAACAGATCCTGGAGTTCAATTACCAGTTGGATGAACTCGGCATGGACACCATGACGGCGGGCGGCACCATCGCCTTCGCCATGGAGCTCCAGGAAAAGGGGTTGTGGGACTGCGGGCTCCATTTTGGCCGGACCGATACCCTGCCGCAGGTGTTTGAAGACATTGCGTACCGGCGTGGCATCGGCGACCTGCTGGCGGAAGGCACCAAGCGCCTGGCGGAAAAATTCGGCGGTAAAGAGTTCGCCATCAATGTGAAGGGGCTGGAACTGGCCGCCTATGAACCGCGCGGGGCGGTCGGCCAGGGGCTCGGATACGCCACCGCCAACCGGGGCGGATGCCACCTCAACGCCGGGTATCTTGTGCTGATGGAGGGGTTGGGGCTGCATATGAACCCCTACACGACCGGCGCGAAGGCGGCCCTGGCAATCCTGAATCAAAATCTTATGGAAGCTATTTCCGCCGCCGGATGCTGCCTGTTTCCCCTGTTTTCCTTTTATCCGGCCTGGTTGGTTTCCCATTATGACCATCCCATCGCCAAGTTGGCCTTTGCCACGCTGCCGTATTCCGGGGGCATTGTGAATCTGCTCAATAAGTTGCCGGGGAAACTGCTGCCGCTGCAGTTGCCCGGATTCCCTTATCCCAAGGCCTTGTCCGCAGTCACGGGCATTAAAACAACCGTGGGTAGAATGAAAGATATCGGAGAACGGGGCTACAACCTGGAGCGCCTGCTGAACATCCGCATGGGTTTGAAGGGGGAGGATGACACCCTTCCCAAACGGTTAACCGACGAACTCCAGATTGAAAATGATCCCCGCACGCGGGTGCCCCTCCAAAAGATGAAACGGACTTATTATAAGATTCGCGGCTGGGACAGCACGGGAGTTCCGTCCGACAGAAAGAAAAAAGTGTTGGGGCTCCAATAAGCCTCGACTGGCCTTTGTGGCATGCTGCGATGGCAAGGCGCGGTGCCTTCATTGCCGGTTTACCGGGGCCTCGGTCGGCGCTGCCCACATCACAGCCCGGAGTCAAGGAAGGAGAATCATGGAACTTAAACAAGAGATCATTGACGCTATTCTTGCTGCCGTGTCGGAACGGGAAGGGCGCCGTGTCCTCTCCTGTCCGCAGGCTTTTCAAATTGCCGAGCGCTTTGGCGTAGCCGTGCGAAGGATAGGGGACTATTGCAATGCCGAAGGCATCAAAATGGTCCACTGCCAATTGGGATGCTTCTGATGGAAAGCGACCGGCCGTTTTCGTGCGCTACAATCGCGCCCGGTGTAAAGGTATGGCTGTCGACAGGCGGCGAAGGCGCCTTTGGACGGGGCCGCTGGCAATTGCTGGATGCCATTCAAAAAAAAGGATCGCTGCAGTCGGCGGCCGAAGAACTGGGCATCAGTTACCGCAAGGCCTGGGGTGACCTGCGCAAGACGGAGCATATCCTCGGCGTGTCACTGCTGGTACGTCACCGGGGCGGCCGTGGGGGAGGCGAGTGTTCCCTGACGGAAGAGGGCCGGCGTTGGTGGAAGGAATACGCCCGCTTCGAGCGAGAAGTGGAATCGTATGTGGCGGTGTCTTTTGCCCGCTGGGTTAAAAGAATGACACGATGAGACGGGCATGTGTTTCATCCCGGGACATGGTATGATATTTGCGCCCAACATGTTGCTGATTGGTGCCGCCGGCCGGGATGCAGGCAAGACCACCTTTGCTTGTGAAATCATCCGGCGTTTTGGAAGTGCCCCGATAAACGCGGCAAAAGTAACTGCCATACAGGCGCGTGACGGCCTGTGTCCACGGGGGGGCGAGGGTTGTGGCGTCTGCACCTCCCTGGAAGGCGACTTTTGCATCACCGAGGAAAGCGATGCGGACGGTAAAAAAGACACCCAACGCCTCCTTGCCGCGGGCGCGCAGCGTGTGCTATGGCTGCGTGTTCTTAAGTCAAAATTAGAAGATGGGGCCAGGGTGTTTTTAGATTCGTTCTGTCCGGATACGCCTCTGGTCTGTGAGTCCAACAGCCTGCGCAACATTGTTGTTCCCGGTCTTTTTCTGATGGTGAAACATTCAGAATCTAGGGAAATGAAAGTGTCCGCTAAGCGTGTTATGTCTCATGCCGATGCCATCATCTATTCGGATGGCAAACAGTTTCAGTTCGATTTTGAGCGGATTTCCCTGACGATGCATGGCTGGCAGATTGACGGGAAAGCACCCGAACGCGCCGCGCGGGAAAGCGGTCCAAAAGGCTTTACCTTCCCGAATAAACAATGAGAAGAAGGTATGTTATTCACGCTTTAGCGTGCTCTTGAGGCCTTATGTATGTCCCGCACGCTAAAGCGCGAACAACATACGATACTTCTTGTTTTTGATGATAGAACATTTTTGATAAGGTATATATGCGATGCTTCCTTTTGATGAAGCCATGAAACTCATCCTGGACAGGGCAAGGCCGCTGGGCAGCGAAACCGTTCCATTGGCGGATGCCTGCGGCAGGATTCTTGCCCGGGATGTCGCCTCCGATGTGGACATGCCGCCCTTTGATAAATCCGCCATGGACGGGTATGCCTGCCGACGGGAAGACCTGCCCGGCCCCTTTCGTGTGATTGAGACCATACAGGCGGGGATGGAACCGTTGAAGGCGGTGGGTTCCGGTGAATGTGCCAAGATTATGACCGGCGCCAGGGTGCCCCAGGGCGCCGATTGTGTGCTCATGGTGGAGCATACGGAATATAACGATGATGGAGGCATATGCTTCATGAAAACCGCCACGGAAACAAACATATGTTTCCACGGCGAAGATGTGCGGAAAGGGGAGGTGGTGCTGCGGCGGGGCACACGCCTGGATCCCCGCCATATCGCCGTGTTGGCTGCGGCCGGCTGCGTCCTTCCGGAAGTTGCCTGCCGCCCCGGGGTGGGTATCATCGCGACGGGCGGCGAACTCGTCGAGCCGGATATGATACCCGGAACAGCGCAAATCAGAAACAGCAACAGCGCGCAAATCCGGGCCCGACTTGAACAGGCATGCGCCGCCGTTACCTATTACGGCATCGTTCCGGACGAGGAGCCGCAACTGGACGCCGCCTTTAAGCGCGCCCTGGCCGAAAACGACGTGGTGGTTTTTTCCGGCGGCGTTTCCATGGGGGATTTTGATTTTGTGCCGGAGATTATGGCCCGGAACGGCATCGAGATTCTGTTTGACGCCATTGCGGTGAAACCCGGAAAACCGACAACCTTCGGCGTGGGGCCTTCCGTATATTGTTTTGGCCTGCCGGGCAATCCCGTTTCCACCTTTATGCAATGCGAAGTCCTGGTGAAACCTTTCTTGTACGCACTTATGGGCCATGCGTATCAAGCCCCGTGGACCCAATGGCCCTTGGCGGACAGTTTTTCGCGCACCAAGGAGGAACGCGAGGCCTGGATTCCAGTGGTCCGCACGCCGGAGGGGACGGTTCTTCCCAAGCCATATCATGGTTCCGCACACAGCACCGCCCTGGTGGATGCCTATGGGTTCATGGTGGTCCCGCAAAAGGTGGCGCACATCCAAGAAGGAACGCTTGTACGGGTGTGGCCCTTGTAATGCAGGGCGGACAGCGGCAGGGGTATGCCAGTTCTCTTTTTGATTCCTTTGTGACAAGTGCTATATAGTTACGATATGTTTTCCTGTGCATAACCAACAACATAGAGGGAATCCGTATGCGTCAGAAATGGATGAAAGCGTGTGGGCTGTTTGTGTTCGTAGCGGTCTGTATCATGGCATGGGTAGTTGCCGCGGCCGACCTGGGTCTGGTTTCGGCGGACAGCGTCAAAAACGTGTCCCACCCGGCGGACTTGGATGAAGATTATTCTATTGTAATGAGCGAGGCGATTGCCTATCTTGCCGGATGGCAACAGGGCACGAATCCCATGAACTATGCCATACGGGCGGCGTATTTGTGGCAAAACGGCGAACGGTATACCTATAACGCCGGCGAAGAACCGCCGCTTTGCTGGGAACTCCCGCCGTCAGTCGGGGGAGAAATGGTTACTGTGCCTGCGGGAACATTTCAGATGGGCCGCACGAATGCGGGTGATGACGCCGTTTATGGGTCTGATACGGAACTTCCGGTACATTCGGTGTATCTGGATGAATACAGCATCGGCAAATATGAGGTTACAAGCGGTGAATACTGTGAGGTGCTTAATTGGGCGTTAGCGCAGGGACACCTGAAGGACCAGCTCGGAGCGCTTTGGCCGGGGGAAGGGAAAGTCTATGCGGGCGATTATCTCTACATCATAGTGGATATAACGCGCGCGGAATGCACCATCCAATTCAAGGATGGGGCATTTGAGCCTAAAAACCGGGCCGGGCTTCCCGAGGGAACCGTTTATTCCCTGGCAACCCATCCGATGTTGGCCGTGTCCTGGTATGGCGCCGCCGCGTATTGTAACTGGCTGAGCGAGATGGCGGGCCTGGTGCCCCCGTATGACCTGACCCAACAATATTGGCCATTTCAAACGTCGGAAGAAGCAAACGGCTATCGCTTGCCGACGGAAGCCGAATGGGAACGCGCGGCAGCCTGGGACGGCAGCAAGCATTGGATTTACGGGTTTACCGGCGATATGATGAGTGGGAATGGGCAATGCAATTATAATGAGAACAATCCTCTCGGGCTTGGGGGCAGGGCATTAACTTCCCCCGTTGGATGGTTTGACGGTATGAATATCAGTCCCAACGGAGAAATACAGACGGTCGAGAGTCCGAGCCCGGTTGGCGCCTTCGACATGTCGGGCAATGTTTGGGAATGGTGCCAGGACTGGTACGGCGCCTATAGCGAAGATGCGCAGACCAATCCGGCGGGGCCCTCCTCGGGCACGGAGCGGGTGACGCGGGGCGGCTCTTTTGAAAATACCTCGGACGACTGCCGTGCCGCGAAACGGGACATGCGCGAGCCGGACAAGACGCCTTATATGTGCGGCTTCCGGCCGGTCCTTTCCGCAGCGGCTGTTGAAGGGGAAGAGGAAGGGGAAACGCCTGTCGAAGGCGAACTTGAAGGCGAAGTACCGGTTGAAGGCGAACTTGAAGGTGAATTTCCTCCGGAAGGCGAAGTACCGGCTGAAGGGGAGGGCGAAACGCCGGTTGAAGGAGAATTAGAAGGTGAAGGGGAAGTGGAAGGAGAATTCGATATTCCTGAAATGGTATCCATGCCCGCAGGTTCCTTTGACATGGGGCGTCCCTACGCGTGGAGCGTGATTTGGCCGTCAGAGGGCGAACCGGAGCCAACCGACGAACTGCCGCTACATTGGGTGTATGTGGATGGGTACAGCATCGGCAAATACGAGATAACCAATCAGCAATACTGCGATGTGCTTACCTGGGCGTTGGATCAAGGATATCTGCGCGATTTTGCCGGCGACCTTTGGGCAGGCACAGGCAGCATCTATGCGACCCTGGGCGAACCCTATATCCTGGTGAATATGGATCGCGTTGAATGCAACATCCAGTATATAGACGGGGCGTTCTATCCGAAAAGCCGTACGGGACTGCCGGGTATAACCAGCTATTCCATGGGTACCCATCCCATGGTGACCGTATCCTGGTATGGCGCAGCCGCCTACTGCAACTGGTTGAGCGAGATAGAGGGGGTGACGCCCTGTTACGACATGACCACGGAAAATTGGGATTTAGTCACGGCGCCGCCGACCTCGGGCGGTTATCGCCTGCCCACCGAAGCCGAATGGGAACGGGCGGCGGCCTGGGATGGTGTAAAACACTGGATTTACGGATGCTCCAGTGATGCCTTGGACGCCACTCGGTGTAACTTCTACCTGGACGCGCTGGTGAATCCGCTGGGACTCGCGGTAAAGCCGTTTACCTCGCCCGCGGGCTGGTTTGACGGCGTCAATATCAGTCCCAACGGTGACGTGCAGACGGTGGACGGCGCGAGTCCGTCGGGTGTCTATGACCTGTCGGGCAATGTATGGGAATGGTGCCAGGATTGGTATGACGCCTATCCGCCCGATGCGCAGACCAATCCGACAGGGCCTGCCCTGGGCACGGAACGGGTCTTGCGCGGCGGGTCTTTTGAGGACCTGTTTGATGTGTGCCGAGCCGCAAAACGGGACAAGCGCGGACCGGACAAAACCC
>JAKLHG010000232.1 GCA_022710255.1 Candidatus Hydrogenedentota bacterium | reverse complement strand
TACGAAAAAAACACATTTACATTACGACGCCGCCAGGTTCGTTTAACGGGTGACCCTAAGGCCGGAAACAGGCGTGCAACTCTTTTGGGCTGACAATCCGACGGCCATATGCAACTGTCGGGCACACTCCGGTATCATTAAAGAGGAATCCTGCATGTGCGGTTCTTCGCACCGCGACGATGCTGGCAGGTGGTTAAGGGACAATGAAAGTGTGGGTTATATGCGCCTGTTATTTACGAATATCTGGACCTGCTTCGTATTGTTTAGTGTTTTAACAACTTCGGAGGCTCAAGAATTGCCCATTCGGGTTATCCGGCACGTCGCCATGTATACCGACTTTGAGGCTATTCTATATGGGGAAAGTTCCAATACAGACCCGGAAGCGCTACTTAGCGCAGGGAGAGCCGGTTTTGAGGCCGTAGACGCACTGGAAAAACGTATCAGTAATTGGAAACCTGACAGTTATACCTCTCTGACCAATAAGAAGGCGGCAGATGCCCCGGTAGAGGTGTCCGGCGATTTAATAGAAATCCTGAATGATGCCCGAAAAATATACACTACAACCGATGGCGCCTTTGATGTGACCGTGGGCCCCTTAATCCAGTTTTGGAAGGAGCGCGAAAAAGGCGTTATGTTCCCACGGTCTGAAGAACTGAAACCGGTTCTGGAGCATATAGGTCTAAAATACGTGATAGTGGATACGAAGGCCCAGACCGTATTTTTCGAACGCGACGGCATTCAACTTGATTTCGGCGGTATCGCCAAAGGGTTGGCGCTGGACCGTATGGCCAACATCTTGACTGAGAACGGAGTGAAAACCGCCCGTTTGAATGCAGGCTCCAGCACGATTGTGGCCATGGGGGCTCCGCCGGGGGAAGAAGGCTGGACTGTAGATATCCTTTCGCCGTATAATACCGCGGACCTCACTCCGGTCGCCACCGTTAAGATACGTGATGAGGCCTTATCTACCTCTGCGGACACGGTTCGTCATATTGATATCGGTGGTAAACGTTATAGTCATATTTATAACCCACACACCGGGATGCCAGCCTCGGGAATAGCAAGCGCTACCGTAATTACGCCTTCAGGCGTGGAAAGTGACGCATTAAGCACTGCTTTCTTTGTCATGGGCGTGGAAGCGGCGCATGCCTATTGCCAGGCCCATCCGAGTGTGCGTGCTATACTCGTACAGGATAAGGGTGAAGGTAGTGAACCCATTTTCATCAATTTTACCAAGGAGAACAAAAGGAGCGGTGATGAGCACTAATTTAAACAGACGTAATTTTCTAAAAGCGGCGGGAACCACGGCCGGGTTTATGATTGCCGCGGGCTATTCGCCATTTTCCTACGCGCAAAATGAAAAGGTGCGGGTGGGATGTATCGGTACCGGCGGTCAGGGTACCTTTCATATTCGCGACGGTTTAACCGGCGCCGACCAAATCGTAATCACCGCGGTTTGCGATGTATTTTTTCCGCATCAGAGTATGGCAGTCAAATATGCTCAGCTGTCCAACGCCGGGATTACACTGACGGAAGGCCAGAAACTTACCGATGAGGAAAAACAGCGGGCAAGCCAGGCGGTCAAACCCAACGCTTATTATGATTATCATGAAATGCTGGCTAAAGAAGAACTGGACGCCGTGGTAATAGCGACCCCCTTGAACACCCATTTTCCAATAGCCATGGATTGTCTGGCAGCCGGCAAGTATGTCTTTTGCGAGAAAACATTAACACGCACCTTGGAGGATGGCCGGGCGCTTATCGAGAAGTGCCACGAGCTTAATCGCTGGGTTCAGGTAGGACATCAGCGGCGCTATAATCCCAAATACAATATGGCCATGGGCCTTGTGTTCGATGAAGGCCGGCTGGGCCGCATAAACCATATCACCGCGCAATGGCATCGCAACCATTATTGGCGCCGTGTCATTCCCGGCGACTATCAGTTGAATGATGAAGAGAAGAAGTACATCACCGACCTTGAGCACCATTTAAACTGGCGCGTTTACGAGGAATCCTCAAACGGCCTGTTCACCGAATTGGCAACACATCAGACCGACATTGCCAATTGGTTCATGCGCGCCGTACCCAAGCGGGTGCATACCTTCGCAGGCCTGGATTACTGGCGCGACGGCCGGGATACCGATGACAACATTCTGCTGACCTTTGAGTATGAACAGAATCCCGGGGATCCGGGATTTATTCCCATCGACCAGCGGAGCAAACTGCAAAAACTTAACCTTATCAACCGGGGCTATAAAGTGCGTTTCGTCTATTCCAGTATCCTCGCTAATGCGAAACGGGGGGCATCAGAACTGATTCAAGGGGACAAAGGCACGATTGAATTGAGTGAAGAAAAGTGCTGGATGTTCGGCGAAGACTACTCTTCCGTTTCGGAAGAGAATCTTTCCGCAGAAGAACTGGCGAACAAGACCGGTAGCGGTGGCACCCGCAATCCCACGAGCGAAGAATTAAAAGCGGGCGTGGAATTGCTGGGTGACGTGACGCTGAAGACACCGGATGTATACCAGTTCCGGGCGTTTGCCGATTGCATTAAAAAAGGTACCGTACCCAGAAGCAATCAAATGGTTGGTTTCACCACCGCGCTCACTGCCATCTACGCCGTACAGTCCAAAAAGGAAGGCAAGGTTGTGGAAATCGACCCGGCCGTATACACCTTTGATTTCGAAACACCCAGTTTTCACGAGTATGACAGTTGGGACGAAGAAACCAAAGCCAATATCTAATCGTTATCTGAATGAGCGTAATTTCGCGCACCAAAGGTGCGGGAGAAGAAAATCAGATTTATATATCAACGTCTTGAAAAATGGAGCATAAAAAATGAAGTTCATAAAAATTATGTTGATCTTTTGCCTGGGTGCCGTGGCAGGCTTGTGCGGCGGCGGTTATCTTGGTTACCACGTTGGTTCCACCAACCAGGCCATAAAGTATGCACCCGCAGCCGGCATGGTGCCGGTACAGGAAGAGCGCCGGCCTGTCAGGGAAACCACGCCTCAGGCACCCGCGGACGCGCCGGGCAAACCGGCTACCGCTGAACCCGCCGTCAGCCAAATGCCGGTTACAGAACCAGTAGCCGCAGCGCCTGAAACGCCAGTTGCCGAACAGGCGACTGCTCCGGAAGTCGCTCCCGCCGCTACCGGAGGTGTAGAAGAATTTATAATTACACCAAATGACACTTCTCAGATCATGTGGGTTGGGTATAAGGAAGTCGCCACCGTTCAGATGTCCATGGAAGGCGGCTTTGCTAATTTTGAAGGGAAATTAACGGTGGAGGATAACGATCCCGCCAAGAGTTTTGTCGAAGTCCTCGTGGATATGAAATCAATCTTTTCTTCCAATTCCATCCTGACCACGGTGCTGAAAAGCGAGGCGTTCTTCAAGACAAGTGAATTCCCCCAGGCACGTTTCGCCAGCACAAAAATTGAACCCGCCGATAACGGTTATGTGATAACTGGTAATTTTACAATGAAAGGCGTCACCCAGGGCGTACAATTTCCCGCAGTCATTGAACGTCGGGACACTGGCGTTTTTGCAAAGGCTGAATTTAAAGTCGACCGCAAGATGTGGGACGTGGGTTACGACAATTACGAGGATTCGTTGATTCTCAAAGACGTGGTTATCTCCTTTGAAATTCTGGCTGAACCAGCCGCATAACCGATAACCATTTCAAAATTCAATGTTTGCAAGGGCGGGAAGAGGTTCCATAACCTCTTACCGCTCTTTTGCATATACCGATAGGATTCGCCATGCACTCGGATGAGACCATACTGGTTACCGGCGGCGCCGGATTTATTGGCGCGCAACTGGCACTTGAGTTAAAAGAACGCCACACCGGGAAAAGAGTTGTTGCACTGGATAATCTCAAGCGCCGGGGTAGCGAGCTGAATCTCAAACGTCTCAAAGAGGGGGGCGTTGAGTTTCTCCATGGAGATGTGCGCGAGATGGCGGACCTCCCGGAAATCGTGAACTTAAGCCTCATTATTGAGTGCAGCGCTGAGCCATCGGTACTCGCCGGTTTCGGTGAGTCTCCCCGGTACGTAATCGCAAGCAATCTGACCGGAGCCATTAATTGCCTGGAATTAGCCAGGAAAACCAGCGCAGCCATGATATTCCTGTCCACAAGCAGGGTGTATCCGCTGCGACCGTTGTGCGGCATAAAACTGAAGGAAGGGGAGACCCGTTTTACTGTCCTGCCGGAACAGACGCTTCCCGGTGTTTCGGAAGCGGGCATTTCGGAAGCGTTCCCCCTGGAAGGGGCACGGTCACTTTATGGTGCCACGAAATACGCTGCGGAAGTGTTTATCAATGAGTACGCCCAAATGTACGGATTGCGCGCTATTGTTAATCGCTGCGGTGTTATCGCCGGTCCTTGGCAGATGGGGCGTATCGACCAGGGTATCATGGCCCTGTGGATTTCCCGTCACCTGTTCGGTGGGGCCTTGTCCTATATTGGTTTCGGCGGAAAAGGCCTGCAGGTCCGTGATATGCTGCATGTGAGGGATTTGTTGGACTTGGTCGTCTATCAGGCAAACGAAATAGACAAGTTGAAAGGCCACACATTCAATGTGGGAGGGGGGGTAACCAACAGCGCATCTCTATATGAACTGACCGGTTTGTGCCGTCATGTCACCGGGAATTCCATTGAAATCAGGTCTGCGCCGGAAGAGCGGCCTGCGGATATCCCTTATTATGTCACCGACAATACCGCAGTCCGTCAGGCGTGCGGGTGGTCCCCCCGGTACTCCCTTGAAACGATTGTTTCCGATACGGTCCGATGGATGCGGGATAATCAGGAAGCATTGCGCTCAATTTTGGAATAACCCGGGGAGCGGTTACTTTTTCATGCCTGCCCGGCAAGGGCCTGCAGATTCCAAGAATAGGAGGCACTTCGAAGATTTAGGTACTAAGATCTGTGCTCCACGCATGTACAAGTTTTTTTGCGTACCAGCCTGCGGAAGGATATACTGTAGATTCGTTATCTGGCATCCGTGAGTTGGGAATATGTTAAACGCCTATGTTCTAGTTCTGAATAAATCTTGGGTCGCCGTAAATGTCGCACCTGCCAAACGTGCCTTGGTATTGCTGTTCCAAAAACAGGCTCGGGTTGTACACCCCAAAGATTATGCCCTGTATGATTTTGATGACTGGCTTGAGTTCTCGCGTACCAATGACGGGATTCCCGCAAAACGGTATATTTATACGCCCTCTTTGCGTATCCGCCTCCCGGAAGTAATTGTGTTAAACGTTTACAACGGCTTTTTCTCTCCTGAAGTAAGATTATCACGAAGAAATATATTTACTCGCGATAAAAATATTTGTCAATATTGCGGAAAAAATTTTTCACGAACGGAACTTACCATTGACCATGTGGTACCCCGCTCCCGGGGTGGCACAGACAGTTGGGATAACCTGGTTCTGGCCTGTTCCGAATGCAACCTGAAGAAACGCGACCTGACCCCGGAGGAAGCGCATATGCCGCTGATACACAAGCCGGTTTCGCCCCATTGGCTTCCCCGGTTTGATTCCCCGCTTTCCAAGGAGGAACTGGGTTCCTGGAAACGCTTTATTGACCTGGCTTATTGGAGTTATGACCACTTGGACTGATTAACAGCGACCATCCTATCATACCGCGGCGGCCTTCCAAGGGATAATGGAAGCACAGTTGCGGCAACGGTTTTGTACCGCCAATCAAACGACGTCCAAGGCGTGGAGAGGCAGAGGTAGGCGAATTGTTGTTATCGTACTTCTTTTGGGCGGAGGATGTTCATGTCAGCTGCGGATATCTTACGATACCTGAATTACCTGCGCGTCGAAAAAAATTTTTCAACACACACCCTGCGCGCCTATACCAACGACTTGGATATGTTTTGCGATTACATTGAAAATGGCGTCTCCGCCTTGCTCCACGACCCAGAAGGACCGCGCCATCCCGCAACACTTGCCGCATTGAAACGGGCGGGTAAAAAAGACATTCGCGCCTTTCTGGCGCATGTACAGACTTCCGGCGCGACTGCGCGCACGGCGGCACGCAAACTGGCGGCTCTTCGCTCGGCATACCGGTATTTTCAGCGCCTGGGCCTGATTGAAGAAAACCCGACCCAGGGATTACGTTCCCCTCGACTGCCCAAAACGCTGCCGGATGTGCTTTCCATTCCCGAAGTAACCAGGCTACTGGAAACGCCGGACACCTCGGAACCTCTGGGCGCGCGCGACCGTGCGGTCATGGAAGCGCTTTACTCCTGCGGCCTGCGTGCGACGGAGCTGGCAGGATTACGCCTGCCCGACGTATTTATGGATCAACATACTGTGCGTGTTCTCGGTAAACGCAAGAAAGAGAGGATTGTACCCATCGGCGCCTATGCACTGGAAGCCCTGCTCCATTACCTTACGGTTCGCCATCGTCTCGGCGCTCCGGAACACACGGTCATTTTTGTCAACCATCGCGG
>JAKLHG010000231.1 GCA_022710255.1 Candidatus Hydrogenedentota bacterium | reverse complement strand
CCTGAACGCGATACGGGGGAATCCGACCCGCTGGTGCGTCGGCTGCGTGATGCCGTCGATAAAATCTTCCATAACCGAGACCTGTTATAGTCGTTCCGTAATTACCGGAACAGCCTGTGGATAATAGTCATGCCTGGAATACAAGAGTTCGTTATCATCATCCTCATCATTCTCGCATTGAGCGTGACGGGTTTATGGCCGGTGGTTATTCGTGCCCTGCGCGAGCTGCGGGGGGATATCGCTCCTGAGCCGCCGCCGTCGCGCGACAGAGGCGATGTGGAGGTATGTTATCGTCTCCTGGGACTATCGCCTTCCGCCAAATGGGAAGATATTGAACGCGCATATCGGGCCAAGGCAAAAATACATCATCCCGACCGGGGCGGCGACGAAGACGCCATGCGCGCCCTGAACGAAGCGTATAATCGAATCAAGCAGCTTAAAAAACCAAGATAAGGAAAGGCGGTATGAAAAAAGCGGGTTGGCAATGGGCGGGCGTGTTCGCGCTCGTGGGCGCTGTGACGATTTTCACCACGTGTTCTTCTCCCGGCCCGGACAATGGTACGTCGGCGGTGCCGGATACGGGAACCTTTACCATCGGTATGAGCCAGTGCAATCTTGGTGAACCCTGGCGCGTCCAAATGAACAGTGATATCGAAAAGGCAGCCAAAGAACATCCGGAGCTCCGGGTAATTTTCAAAGACGCCCAGAACCAGACCACCATCCAGCAGAGCCATGTCCGCGAATTTGTGGGCCAGGGCGTGGACCTGATTATTGTCAGCCCGCTCGAAGCCGCCCCGCTGACCGGACCCATTGCGGAAGCGCATAAGAGCGGCATTCCCGTGATTGTGCTGGACCGTGCCGTGCTGGGCGAAGAGTTTACCCTGTTCATCGGCGCTGACAATGTGCGTATCGGCGAAGCGGCCGGGCGCTGGGTCAAGGAAAAACTCGGCGGCGCGGGGAAGGTGGTGGAATTGAAAGGGCTGATGACAAGCATACCCGGCCAGGACCGGAATGCCGGTTTCAGGAAAGGCATTGAAGGCAGCGATATCGAGGTTATTTTCGAAGCGGACATGCGCTGGCTTCAGCCCAACGCGCAAAGTGAAATGGAATCCGCCCTGACCCGTTTCCCGGATATTGACCTGGTCTATGCCCACAATGATCCCGGTGCGTACGGGGCGTACCTGGCCGCCAAGGCGGCGGGACGGGAAAAAGACATGCTTTTTGTCGGTATAGATGGGTTGCCCCAGGAGGGGTTGGCTTATGTTAACCAGGGAATTTTAAGTGCAACTTTTGAGTACCCGACGGGCGGTAAGGAGGCCATAACCTATGCCCTGGCTATTTTGAAGGGGGAAGAACCCCCCGCCAAGCATGTGGTGCTGCCTTCCCGGTTCTATACGAAAGAAAACCTGGCCCAGGGCGGCCAGTGGCTGCAATAACAGACGTTATATATCTATAAATGAAAGTGCTTTATGACGGTGTTTCGTGAAAAGTTGAATCTTGACGGAGCCTGGTCCCTGATGACTGACCCGGAAAACCGGGGCGCCCGGGAGCGCTGGTTCGAGCAATTTCCGGAACAGGACGCTTTTTCCGTCACGGTTCCGTCGGTTTGGGACTTGTGGATTCCGGACTATGACGGTGTGGGGTGGTATTACCGCAAGTTCCGCCTGGAACCCGACTGGCTGGACGATTATCTTGAACTGTGTTTTAGTGCCGTCAACTACTATGCCGAAGTCTGGCTGAACGGCTATTTTCTGGGAGCCCATGAAGGCGGCTACACACCTTTTACGCTGGAAGCGACGGGGAAGGCACTGGCTGGGGAAAACAACCTGATGGTGCGGGTCATCGATCCGAAGGGACCGGAGGGTTTTGGCGAATTCAAGCCTGCGGAACTGCCCATTTCCAAGGAGACGGGCTACTGGTCTTTTGGCGGTATCTGGGGAAGCGTATCCCTGGCCCGCCTGCCGCGGAGCCGGATTTCCGGCATTTTTGTCCTTCCCGACCTGAAGAACAGGCGGGTGGTGGTGGATGTGGCGGCGGAACAAGTACCCGAAGACGGGGAGGTGGTTTTGCGGGTGGAGGATACGCCTTATGCTTGTTCCGGTGCGCCCGGCCGGTTATCGCTTAAAATGGACCGGTTTGAATCCTGGAGCCCCAAACAACCGGTGCTGTACCGGCTGACCGCCGAGCTGCGGCATAAGGGGGTGCTGCTGGACAGAACCAGCCTGCGTTTCGGCATGCGCGAATTTACCGTGAAGGATGACCGCTTTCATTTAAACCATCACCCCATTTTCGTCCGCGGGGTCCTGTATCAACCTGATTATGCGCGCAGCCTTGCCGCGCCGGAAACCGACGCGCTGGCCCGCAAGGAGATTGAATTGGCGAAAGCGGCCGGATTCAACCTGATACGGGTGCACATCAAACCCGCCCCCGAAATCCTGTTGGAACTGGCGGATGAACTCGGCATACTGGTGTATGAAGAACCATCCATCGGGTGGATTAAAAAGTCTGCGTTCATGAAGGCGCGATGTGAACAGTCCGTGCGCGAAATGATCCTTCGGGACCGTAACCATCCTTCGGTGGTCATCTGGGGCATGTTGAATGAGACCGGCAACGGGAAATACGTTACCCATGGCGGGGCTCAGGAGGTGAAGGACGATTTATGCCGCCTTGCGCGTCGGCTCGACCCGAGCCGGGTGGTGATTGACGACAGCGGCGGGATAAACGCCACCCGGGAGCCTTCCCGCCTGATGCGGCCCTATCGCGAGGCCTTCGAGGAATTTGACGACCTCCATATTTACCAGCGGGCGCCCGTGGACGTCCTGATTCGGGATTACTACGCGAAAAACGGGGAGCTGGACCAACTGGTGACGATCTCCGAATTCGGTTTCGGTGCCCCGGAAAACCTGCCGGATGTTCTTGAACGGTATGGCGAGAACCGCGCCCAGTATAAGGATGCCCGGTTTCTCGAACGGATGTTGAACGATATTCAGCGCGGGTTTGTGGAGCGCGGGCTGGATAAACTTTTTGACGATTTCTCCGGGTTTTGCGCCTCGGCACAGCAGCTGCAATGTGACGCCGCCCGGATTCAGATGGACGCCATGGCCTCCAACCCCAAGTTGGCGGGCTACTGTTACACCCAGCTTTCCGATGCCGGCCACGAATTTTGCGCGGGTTTTCTGGATCGCTGGCGCCGTCCCAAGCCGGTGATGGAAACCCTGACCCGCGTACAATGTCCGCTGCGTCCCTTAATCCGTATGGCGAAAACGAATTTGAAACCCCGGGAAGAATGCGAGGTTTCGGTGGCCTTGTTTAATGAAGAAGGCGTTTCGGACCAGGTGTCCCTGTCTTTGCAGGTGGTCGGCCCCACCAACCAGGTGCTGTGGAAGAAGAAACGCACCGTGAAACTTCCCCGTAACCGCCAGAACCTGTGGCAGGGTGTTATCAGCGCCTCGGGCGCCCCCGGCCCCCACCGCTTTGTAGTGCGGCTCCTGCAGGACATGACCGTACTTGCGGAGGCCTCAGAAACCTTCTTTGTGTACGAGGAACCTTCAATGTCCGAAGTGGGGGTGCACCTGCTGGATCCGAACCAGGAATATCTGGATCGGCTTTCGAAATGCGTGCGCCTGGAAAACCTGCTGGCGCCCGTACACCTCATTCCGCCCATCGGCAACACGATTTTTGCGTACCCGGACAACGACCTGATGCAGGTCCTTGCCCAGGTCAAAAGTGGCGCCATCGCCATTTTCTTTTCGCCGCCCGATGACTGGAATGAACTGGCCACGCTGTTGGGTGAAGACCTTACCGCTACCCCCAAAGATGCGGTGGGTTGTTTCCTGCCGGTGTGTCACTACGCGAAGCTGCACCCCGTTTTCGAGAAGCTGCCTTCGCGTTGCCTGATGCAGCAGCCCTACTGCAATGTGATCCCCAACAAGGCCTTTCTTGAAAAAGGGGATGAGGATATCTGCGGCGCTTTTAACGCTTCCTCCATCGCTTCGGACAATTACATGGTGGAGAATCCCGTGTGGTGGACCACCGATATCCTGGTCAGGCCTTATGGCGACGGGCGGATTGTCATGACGCATCTGCGTATCCTGGAGCATCTGGGTGCCGACCCGCTGGCCGGCCGGCTGCTCGTCAACCTCCTCAATCATTTTTTCCGGAGAAGTGTGCCGCCGGAAACACCGATGCCGCCCGAGCAGAAGGTTGTCGAATGGTTGCGCAGAGAACGCACGGACCATGTGCGCCGGTGGATGGTTATCGGTGAATTTCCAAACTGGGACAAGAACAGCGGATTTAAGTTCCCGTACCCGCCCGAAAAGGAACAAGATTTCAACGCCGTTTATGAAGGCTGGTATCAGCCCGCCCGGTGGCGGCGCTGGTATGCCTGCGCCGGGCAGGAGTATGTGGTGGATTTTCAGGAGGTCCTGGAACCGGTATTTGAATACTATCCCAAGTTCGACCGCGCGGTGGCCTATGCTTATGCCGAATTTACCTGCGACCGGCGTCTCGAGACGGAGATGCACCTGGGCATTCAGAACGCTACGCGGGTCTGGCTGAACAACACGGTGGTTTATGAAACGGAGCGGCAGGTGCCGCACGACCAGTTTGAAAAGGACGTCGTGCCCGTCGTTCTACGGCAGGGGAAGAATACACTGCTTGTCAAGGGAGCGAAAATTCCGGGAAAATTCCGGTTTTCCCTGGTGTTTTCCTCTGAAAACCATGGCACCCAGGCTATTAAATGGTGGAAGTAGCGTTGCGGAACCCCCGGCCTTTACTTGAAGCGGACCTTAACATGACAAGGTGGATACAACGCCCGTGAACATGCCTGTGCCTCCTGCGGAAAAAGGTGTTTCGCTCTGGCTGGATGCCTGGCGCCGCCTGCGAAAGAACCGGCTGGCCATCACCGGCCTGGTCATCCTGTCGCTGGTCTGCCTGTTTGCCCTGGCGGGACCCTGGTTCATGCCTTACGGCTATGAAACGCAAGATACCGCTTTGGGCGCATCGGCGCCCTCTTCCCGGCACTGGCTGGGCACCGACATCCTGGGCCGGGATGTGCTCACGCGCCTGCTCCATGGCGGGCGCGTATCTCTGGGTGTCGGGCTGGCGGCCACTTCCGTATCCCTCTTGATCGGCGTACTGTACGGGGCGCTGTCGGGGTATGCCGGAGGCCGGGTCGACGTGGTCATGATGCGTATCGTAGACATTCTGTACGCCCTGCCATTCACCATATTTGTCATAATCCTGATGGTATTTTTCGGACGGAATTTTATCTTCCTTTTCGCGGCCATCGGCGCCGTGGAATGGCTGACCACAGCGCGAATCGCCCGGGGGCAGACCCTGTCGCTGCGCCAGCGCGAATTTGTCGAGGCCGCGGTTGTCATGGGATTCAGCCGCATGCGCATCCTGGCGCGTCACGTCATCCCGAACATGTTGAGCCCTATCATTATTTATGCCACACTCACGGTTCCCCGGGTCATGCTGCTGGAGGCGTTCCTGAGTTTCCTGGGTCTCGGCGTCCAGCCGCCGATGAGTTCGTGGGGATTGTTGATTCGGGAAGGAGTGGAAACCATGGAGGAGTATCCGTGGCTGCTGGTGTTTCCGGGATTGGTGTTTACCCTGACTTTGTTTGCCCTGAATGCCCTGGGCGATGGTTTGCGCGACGCGCTGGATCCGCGTATTTCCAGGGATTGACCCGTAGGAAGTGTAAATGTCCGTTCTTGAAGTAAACGATTTACGCGTCTGGTTTCACACCCGTGACGGTGTCACGCGTGCCGTGGACGGTGTGAGCTTTGCCGTTGAACGGGGGCAGACGCTGGGCATCGTCGGCGAGTCCGGGTGCGGGAAGTCGGTTACGTTTTACGCGACCCTGGGCCTGCTGCCCATGCCCCCCGCCCGCATTGAGTCGGGAACCGCCGTATTCCGGGGCATGGACCTGCTCCGCGCCCGTCCTGCGGCGCTGCGCGCGGTGCGCGGCAAGGGGGTCGGTATGATTTTTCAGGATCCTATGACGGCGCTGAATCCCTGCATGAAGATTGGGCGCCAGGTAATGGAGCCTCTGCTGGTCCACGGTCTTTGCGCCCGGGGCGAAGCCTTTGACCGCGCCGCCGCGATGCTGGAGTCCGCCGGTATTCAAGACGCGCCACAGCGGATGACACAGTACCCGCACATGTTTTCCGGCGGAATGCGGCAGCGGGCGGTCATCGCCATGGCCCTGGCCGCGCAGCCGGACCTGCTGGTGGCCGATGAACCGACTACGGCGCTGGATGTGACTGTTCAGGCGCAAATCATGGTGCTCCTGGCCCGCCTGCGCACGGAACTGGGCATGGCCGTAGTGCTGATTACCCATGACATGGGGGTCGTTGCTGGCTTTTGCGATCGGGTGCTGGTGATGTATGCCGGGCGCATCCTGGAATCAGCCACGGCCGGGGCCTTGTTTAAAATGCCGACGCATCCCTATACCCGTTCCCTGTTGAAATCAT